>JAJDAS010000191.1 GCA_029261755.1 Nitrospinia bacterium | reverse complement strand
ATATTGATTTGAATTCCCTTGGTTTTTAACTAAAAATTTATACGTTCTAAGGTTTCTACACAATGAAAATATTCTTGTGGTCCGTGCAAGCTGGGTTACACCCCCCTTAATCCCGGGGGGAAATAGTTCTACTCTCCCCCGGCGATGGCGGGAATAATGGAAACCTCGTCTCCATCCTTTAATGCGGTGTCTTCCCCATCTGCAAAACGGATATCTTCATCATTTACGTAAACGTTGACGAACCTGCGCAACTGGTCGTTTTCATCATAGAGACGCTCTTTTATTCCCGGAAATTGGGATTCCAGGTTATTGAATACTTCTTTTACGTTGTTCCCTTCCGCAGCAACCTCACTCTGGTTGTTGGTCATTTTCATCAAAGGGGAAGGAATTCTAACTTTAACTGCCATGGGTTTCTCCTCAAAAAAATTTCTTTATTTTACGGACGCTTTTGTTTTTAACTTTGAACCGTGAACCCTGGAACTTTGAACCTGAGCCCTTACAATTTTTTGCTTGCTAAATGATCATCGAATGCCTGGAGGGTCGGGTCGATGATCCCCGCTTCACCAATGCTGTTTTCCACGGCTTCGCGGGTCTTCAGGCCGTTTCCTGTGATGGAAATCACCGTCAGCTCGTCCGGTTTGATACGCCCTTGCTCTATCAATTTTTTAGTCACGGCCACGGTTACTCCTCCTGCCGTTTCCGCAAAGATTCCCTCCGTTCGCGCCAGGAGAGTCATTCCATCGATAATTTCTTCATCGGTTACGTCCTCTCCCCAGCCTCCGCTTTCCGCAACAGTTTTTACGCCATAGTATCCATCGGCTGGATTTCCGATGGCAATGGATTTAGCGATGGTGTTGGGTTTCACCGGCTTGATTATATCCGTACCGTTTTTTATAGCGGTGGTAACCGGAGAGCAGCCCGTTGCCTGGGCCGCGAATATTTTGCTGGTGACTTTGTCAATTAAGCCCAGGTCTTTGAACTCATTAAACGCCTTATAAATTTTGGTGATCAAGGAGCTTCCGGCAACGGGGACCACCACGTTGTCCGGGGTGCGCCACCCAAGCTGCTCGGCAATTTCATAACCGAAGGACTTGGAACCGTCTCCGTAATAAGGACGAATATTAATATTAACGAAGGCCCAGTGGTACTTTGCGCCAATTTCACTACAAAGCCGGTTCACATCGTCATAGTTTCCATGAACACCCACCAGGTTTGTTCCATAGATCAGGGTCCCCAGGATCTTTCCACGTTCCAGGTCTGCCGGGATCAAGATGTAGCTTTTCAACCCTGCTTCCGCCGCGTGAGCCGCTACAGAGTTCGCCAGATTGCCGGTGGAGGCGCATCCCACCGTATCGTATCCGAACTCCTTTGCTTTGGAGACGGCTACGCAAACCACTCGGTCTTTAAAAGAGAGGGTGGGATGATTTACTGCGTCATTTTTCACATAAAGGTTGTTAACTCCCAGGGCTTTTGCCAGGTTTTTTACCTTAATCAGAGGCGTCCAGCCTACATTTAAGCCCACGATGGGATCTTCGTCGATGGGAAGCAACTCTTTGTACCGCCACATACTTGGGGGGCCGTTTTCAATGCTTTTCCTGGAGAGAACCTTGCCGATTCCCTCGTAGTCGTAGTTCACTTCCAAAGGACCAAAACAGAATTCGCAGACATGAATGGGATCTTTTGGAAACTCTCGTTTACATTCGCGGCACTTGAGACCTTTAACAAAACCCATAGTTTTTTCCTCAGTCAAAAAACTTTCTATAAAAAATATATCTTTCACCCGAATCCGGGAATATGGTCACTACATTTTTTTCCGGTCCGAGCCGCCTTGCTACAATTTCCGTGGCCGAATAAGCTGCACCGGAAGAGATGCCCATCATCAAACCTTGCTCTTTACCCAACCGCAGAGACGTATGGTAAGCCTGGTTGTCCGAAACCGTTATCACCTCATCAATAATATCCCGGTTAAGGATATTGGGGACGAATCCGGCTCCTATCCCTTGAATTTTATGTCCACCCGGTTGCCCACCCGATAACACGGCCGAGGCCTCCGGCTCCACGGCGACAATATGAATTTCCGGATATTTTTCCTTCAAGACCTCGCTCACCCCGGTCAAGGTTCCCCCGGTTCCCACTCCGGCCACAAAGGCATGAATGGGGGTATCTCCCATGGAGTCCAATATTTCCTTCGCCGTGGTCCTTCGATGAATATCCGGGTTAGCCGGATTATTAAACTGTTGAGGCATATAATAGTCCGGATTCTCGGCAACCACCTCTTCGGCCAAGTCCACGGATCCCTGCATTCCGAGTTCAGCACGGCTAAGCAAGGTTTCCGCGCCAAAGTTTTTCAGGTAAATTTGGCGCTCTTCGCTCATGGTCTCGGACATTACCAAGATCACGCGGTAGCCTTTGATGGCGCCGACCAGGGCCAAGCCGATTCCGGTATTGCCGCTGGTGGGCTCTATAATGGTAGAACCTTCCTTTAGCTTGCCAGCTTTCTCCGCTTCTTCCACCATATTAAGGGCAATGCGGTCTTTGATGCTGCCCCCGGGGTTGTAGCACTCCAGCTTGGCGAAGATTCTGGCTGAGCCTGAATCACCATTGGATGCTTTAACCTGAATAATGGGGGTATTCCCAATAAGGTCCGTTGCCAAACCTGCTGTTTTTCCTGTTCTAGTTTCCATAGGGGGTGGGTCGAAAAAAGCCTGATTTTTCTAAGAAATATTAGTGCCTTCAGTTTACGGCAGGGTTTTTAAAGCAACTTTCAATGTTATTATACCCAAGTAATGTTGTCAAGTTACGGAGTTTTCAAACAAAAAGAGGTAACTGATCAGGTTATCAGGTTCACGGTTCACGGTTCAAGCATAGTTCAAGGTTCACGGTTAAAAGACCATGGCTCGGGGGAAGTGCTCTACACACGGATTTTGTCCAAAAGCTCCAACATATCCTGGGGCAGCAGTGATTCAAACTCCAACTTTTTTCCGTTAATGGGATGTATAAATCCCAATTTATAGGCATGGAGGGCCTGACGGTTGATTAACGTCTCTTTAGGACCTTTCCGACGCAGTATTTTTTTTCCTCCATACACCGTATCGCCAACAATGGGAAATCCTTTGGATGCCAAGTGCACCCTGATTTGATGGGTTCGGCCCGTTTGTAGCTTTAGTTGGCATAAGGAAAAACCTTTGAAACGCTCAACCACCTTGAATTCCGTTACGGCCTGTCTGCCTCGCTTCGGGTTGATCCACATTTTTTTGCGGTCTGTGCGATGTCTACCGATTTCCGTTTCAATGATCCCGGAGTTTTCTTTCATGGCGCCGTGGACGATGGCGTAATAGTTGCGGCTCAGGGTTCTTTCTTTTAACTGCTCGCATAGCCCTAAGTGGCTTTGCTCTTCCCTGGCCACGATGAGTAGGCCGGAGGTATCTTTATCTAAACGATGGACAATACCCGGGCGCTCCAAACCTCCTATGGGAGACAGTTTTTGACTATGGTGAAGAAGGGCATGGACCAGCGTACCGGTGGCATGTCCTGCGGATGGATGGACAACCATTCCTGCCGGTTTATCAACGACAAGCACATGCTCATCTTCGTAAACAACATTGATAGGGATGGGCTCCGGTTCCACGGTGCTGGCCCTGGGTTTGGGGAGATGGACCACCACATGAGCGCCTTCCTTCAATTTCGTTCCAGCTTTGACGGTTTTTCCTTCCACTAAAACCAAACCCTCGCTGACTAACTTCCCAATACGAGACCTGCTTACCCCCTTCAGGTGTTCGGAAAGAAAAATATCAAGCCGGGACCCTGCTCCCTGGTAGTCAATTACGAATTCTTTTGTGTTTTCATCCATAGGCATTGGATCTTGGAATATTGGAGTATTGGAGTGCTGGAAAGGCAGGTTCTTGGTAGACCGGTGTTCTTTACTATACCCGTGCGGTATGGTAATCTCCTAGTGTTATTTACAGCGTTTTTTCAAGGTTTAAAACTATGCCAAGAATGCAATTACGGCCCAAGGATAAAGAGACTCTCGATAAAATCCGGGAAATCATTGAGGGTACCAAAATTCTCAAAACCCAGGACGACTTAATTTATGGTCGTTGGGATTTTGTGGTGGTGGGACCGTCAAGTCGAACTTCCTCCATTATCAGGGAAGGATATGCTGAGCAAGCGCAGATTTATCAATCCCCTGTTTACCTCGCCACCCTGGGAAACCCTTCCGGGCGCGATGAGGGCGTCGGAATTTCCATTGAGGAGTTAATCGCCGGGGTTCCGGAAGAGTTTGCCGGCATGGAGGTTTTGCAAATCGACCCCCTCAGGCCCTTTTCCATTAACTCTGAAAAGAAGGGACCCTCTCTGAAAAAAGCGCTAAAAGAAACCCTCAATGACTATGAAGACAAAAACATCGCGGTAATTCAGACTCCCGACGAAAAATATTGGGGTATTTCCGTTCTGGAGTATTTGAATGATTTTGACCGCTCCTTCCCTGACCAGGTTACAGAGGCACTCCGAACCGGTAATTTACCCCTTAAAGGGAACTTCCTCAACTTGAACCAAGGGCCTGGGTCGAAATACTGCCATTAGCGGGCTGCTTTTCTCGGAAGTAGCTAAACATCCAAAATTACCCGGGCTTCAAAAACACCCTCCTTTTTTCTTATTGACAGCTCATGGTGCGTGGCGGCCTTTATTTCTCCGGTAACCACTTCTTTTCCCACTTTTGAGCCAAATACCAGGGCAGTTAATCCATCTTCATCAACAAATTTTACTTCAACCCTTTTCCCCACGAAATTTTCCACATCAAAATAGTAGAGAAGATCATTAAGCAAACCCACCAGAAGGCCTTCAAAACCCTCTCCGCTTTCTACTTTCAGCTCCTTGCATTCGGTTTCCCGGACATCTTCAAGGCTGGCAATCTCGGAAAGCATTCCTATCGCCGCATTTTGAAAAAGTTCTTCGTATGTTGAGCCGAAAGCAATCAGGCGCTTGTCTGCCGTAGTTCCCTCAATTTTGAACTTACTGCTTTTTTCCTTCATGCTATCCTTGAAGAACCTATATAAGGCTCACTTTGGCGCAAGTTTTTTAAATTTTTCTCCAATTTCATAAACAAAATGCTTTGGGTATTATTTGCTCTAATATCGGCTTTTGGCATTGCTTCAGCAGATGCCGTCACCAAGCGCTGCTATTCCAATGTGGATGCATCAACCGTGATGTTCGCACGAATCATTGCCGTTGTTCCATTTGCCTTGGCGATGTTGCCTTGGGTTGAAATCCCTTCGCTTTTCCCAACCAATTTTTTTTGGTGCCTGGCAGCGTTATTTCCTTTAGATCTACTGGGTTTCCTTTTGTATCTCCAGGCCATAAAGATTTCCCCCCTCTCCCTCACCGTTCCTTACCTGGCCCTGACCCCTGCTTTTCTCATTATTACCGGATACTTTCTTTTGGGAGAGCAGCCTACTTTGGTTTCCTGTGTTGGTATTATTTTAACCACCATGGGAGCCATTTTACTTCAAGCCAATCATATGTCTGGAGGCCTTCGCGGTTGGTTTGCCACTTTGCGCAAGGAGAAAGGGAGCCTTTTGATGATCTTTGTTGCTTTTCTATTCAGCATTACCAGTATTTTGGGAAAAGTTGCCGTCTCTTACACAAATCCCATGTTTTTCTCTTCTTTTTATATCATATTCTTAGCTGTGGTTCTAGGAATTGTTTTTGCTTTAACAGGAAAAACTCTTAAACCGGTCTTCGCCATGCCTAAGCCTTTGTTTCTTTTGGGTATTTTTGGCATTTTGGAGTTAGTTGGACATTTCAGCGCCATCATGCTGACTCAGGTTTCTCTCATGATTGCGGTAAAAAGAACAAGTCTTCTCTTCGCCATTATTTATGGCGCTTTGCTGTTCAAGGAAGTTGATTTTCGCGAGCGATTTGCAGCAGGTTGTCTGATGCTTGCTGGGGTTTTCCTGGTTACATACGGTAGTATGGAATAAAGGGTCTCTTCTCTCTTTTTCAGCTATCGTTGGTGAAAAAACCTTCCACCTTAATCCTTTGCCAGCATTATGGCAGCCTCTTTGGCATGGTAGGTTAAGATCATGTCCGCCCCGGCCCGCCTAATGCTCAAAAGAATTTCCATCACCATTCTTTCTCTCTCGATCCAATCATTTCTTGCCGCAGCGACAACCATGGAGTACTCTCCGCTCACATTATAAGCCGCCACAGGCAGTCTGAACTCTTCTTTTACCCGATATATGATATCAAGATAAGATAACGCCGGTTTTACCATGAGGATGTCCGCTCCTTCTTCAAAGTCGAGTTCCACCTCCCGGAGGGCTTCGTTACCGTTGGCAAGATCCATTTGATAAGTTTTCCTATCACCGAATTTGGGCGCCGAATCAGCCGCTTCTCTGAAGGGCCCATAAAAGGCTGAAGCATATTTTGCTGAATATGCCATGATGGGGATATTAGAAAACCCAAATTCATCCAGCCTTTCTCTTATGGCCCCCACGCGTCCATCCATCATATCGGATGGGGCAACTATATCCGCTCCTGCTTCCGCATGGGTTAAAGCCATTTTTGCTAAGAGATCCAGCGTTTCGTCGTTTAAAATTTCTCCGTCTTTGATCAATCCGCAATGTCCGTGGTCCGTGTATTCATCAATGCAAACATCTGTAATAACAATAAGTTCGGGAAATCGGCCTTTAATTTCTCTAATGGTTTCCTGAATGATTCCTTTGGGGTTGTAAGCTTCCGACCCTACCGCGTCTTTGGACTGGGGAATTCCAAAAAGAATAATGGAATTAATTCCCAGTTTGAGTAGTTCCTCAATTTCCTGCATTAAGAGGTCGGTTGAAAATCTATAGTTCCCGGGCATGGACTTTATTTCACTCTTTATTCCTTTGCCAAATGTAACAAATATTGGATAAATCAACTGTTCCACCGACAACCGGGTTTCCCTTACCAGGCTCCTTATTTTTTCGTTCTGACGTAACCTTCTCATTCTGTGTATTGGGAATGCCATTTTTCTTCTCCTTTTTCTTCTATTTTGTTGAATACTAGATAATATTTCCTACATTTGGAAAAGCATGCAAAAAATACTTTTTTCACACCATGCAAAGAGGAAATTTATTCCCATTTTTCGGATATTTATATCTTACTTTGACCTCTCAGAAAAACTTGTTTTTATTGGCCTAAAAAGTATATAATTAATCCATAAAAAAGAATGGTTTCCTTCGTTATATTTCCTGCCGATTTAGGGGTTCTTTTCTTCAATTTCTCAGATAGTTATACCATTTCCTTCTAACTCATATCCACCGGTTGTTCTATGCTACAGCTCTGGCATTCCTGCCTGGAAGACATAAAAAAAGAAATTCCTGCACAAGTCTTTGATACTTGGTTCAAGCCCATCAAGTTTTTCTCTCTAAAAAAGAATGTGCTCACCCTGGCAGTCCCCAACAAATTTTTCCAGGAAATGCTGTTTAATAATTATCTGGATATCATAGATAGCTGTTCGGAGAGGATTTTTGAAAAACCTTTAAAAATTCATTTTTATATTCCATCCAGCATGGATGACATCTCCGATGATGAAAATGCCAAGCGCCCACAACCCAAGGATGTACAAAAGACTGAAAAAATTGTCGATTCCGTCACGGGCATCAATCCGAAGTATCAGTTTGACAATTTTGTCGCCGGCAGATCCAATGAATTCGCTTTCGCCGCTGCAAAATCTGTCGTTGAAAAGCCCGCTGGATCTTATAACCCTTTGTTTATTTATGGTGGTGTGGGCCTTGGTAAAAGCCATCTGATGCATTCCATAGGGAATGCCCTCAGCCAAAAAAACCCGAAATTAAAGATATGCTACCTTTCTTCTAATATTTTTCTGATAGATATGATCAATGCTTTGCAGCACCAAAAGATGCCCTCTTTCAGGAAAAAATACAGACATTTGGATATATTGCTTATTGACGATATTCAATTTATTGCCGGAAAAGAAAGAACAGAGGAAGAATTTTTCCATACATTCAATACTTTATACGAATCCCACAAACAGATTGTTATTACCTCGGACACCTACCCAAAACAGATTCCCAATTTGCAGGAAAGATTAAGGTCGAGGTTCGAATGTGGCCTTATTGCGGACATTCAACCACCGGAATTTGAAACCAAGGTTGCTATTTTAAAAAAGAAATCCGCTTCTTTCGGTATTAATATTCCCAATAGTGTTTGCGAACTAATGGCTTCCAAAATCAAGTCCAATGTTCGGGAACTCGAAGGGGCTCTTCTTCGTCTTGGAGCTTATTCTTCCTTAACAGGAAGTCCAATAGATGACCAAATGGCCGAACAGACTTTGAAGGACCTTTATTACTCAAAAACTGTTACTTTGGATGATATTCAAAAAGCAGTTTGTGGACACTTTAATGTGTCACTTGCGGAATTAAAATCAAAGAGCAGAAGTAAAAATATATCACTACCCAGGCAGGTGTTTAGCTACCTTGCCAGGCAAAATACCGATACTTCCTTACCCGAAATAGGTAAGTTTCTTGGGGGAAGGGACCATTCTACAATTATTCATTCTTGTAAGAAAATTGAAACGGAATTGAAAAGCAATAATGAAATTTCATTGGCTTTTCAGCAAATAAAATCAAAATTTCTATGACTGTTGATAAAGTATTGGAAATCTGTGCAAAAAATAGCCTCTTTGACCGGTAATTATTATTTCCAATTAATTTGTTTATAAGCCTTGCTGTTTGCCAACAACTTATTTTAGTAGTTTTATGTTTATTAATTAGAACTTAGGGTACTTACCAACTTATCAACGCTATTATTACAACAACTAGTTTTTTTTATAAATAACCTAATGTAAGGAAAACCAAAAACCTTGAAAACATACGATTCAAATAATATAAACATCCTTGAAGGATTGGAAGCGGTAAGGAAACGACCGGCTATGTACATAGGTGATACCCATATAAATGGGCTACATCATCTGGTATATGAAGTAATTGATAATAGTGTGGATGAGGCTATGGAAGGGCATTGTAGCGAAATCGATGTTATTATCCACATAGATGGAACCGTAACTGTCACAGATAATGGACGCGGGGTACCGGTTGACATTCACAAAGACAGGGGAGTATCTGCTGCTGAAGTAGTAATGACCGTTCTTCATGCGGGTGGGAAGTTTGATGGGGATAGCTACAAGGTATCGGGTGGTCTTCACGGTGTTGGAGTTTCTTGTGTGAATGCCCTTTCAGAAAAATTAGAATTGGAAATAAGAAGAGATTCTCATGTTTACTCACAAACTTATGAAAAAGGTATTCCCCAGGGCCCTTTAGTTAAAGGGGAAACGTGTAGCGATACAGGAACCAGGATTAAATTTAAACCGGATTCAACCATATTCGAGGTGACGGAATTCAGCTTTGATATCCTTTCAAAACGGCTGAGGGAACTATCTTTTTTGAACAAAGGCTTAAAGATCTCCATTATTGATGAAATAACCGAAAAGAAGCATGAATTTTATTACGAAGGTGGAATTGTTTCTTTTATCGAGCATTTGAATGAGAAAAAGGGATGCCTATTCAAAGATGTTATTTATATAAATCAAGAAAAAGGGCCGATTGTAGTAGAAGTAGCTTTTCAGTATAACGTGGGTTATGGAGAAACGGTTTACACTTTTGCTAATAATATCAACACCATTGAAGGAGGAACCCATTTAAGCGGTTTCAAGGCAGCTTTAACAAGAACCATCAATAATTATGCATCTACCAGTGGAATAGCGAAGAATTTAAAATCGTCTCTTTCCGGTGATGATGTGAGGGAAGGTTTGACAGCCGTTCTGAGCGTAAAGATTCCACAACCCCAATTCCAGGGACAAACCAAAACCAAGCTTGGAAATAATGAAGTAAAAGGAATTGTAGAGCAGGCTGTTAATGAAAAACTTTCCGAGCTTTTCGAAGAAAACCCTGCCTTGGGAAAAGCAATTGTTAATAAATGCATCAGTGCGTTACAAGCCCGTGAAGCAGCTAGAAAGGCGAAAGACCTTATTCGTCGAAAAGGGGCACTAGAAGTTGGCTCGCTTCCAGGAAAGCTGGCGGATTGTAGCGAAAAAAATCCGGAACTTTCCGAAATTTATTTAGTAGAGGGAGATTCAGCAGGGGGGTCCGCAAAACAAGGCAGGAATAGGAAAAACCAGGCAATTTTACCACTGAGAGGGAAAATTCTGAATGTTGAAAAAGCGCGGTTTGATAAAATGATAAGTAGTGAAGTGATTGGTACCATGGTGACGGCCCTGGGAACCGGAATAGGAGAGGAAGACTTTGATATTTCCAAAACGCGATACCATAAAATAATCATTATGACTGACGCAGATGTGGATGGAGCGCATATTAGAACTCTACTTTTGACCTTCTTTTTCCGGCATATGAAAGAGTTGATAAAAAGGGGATATTTGTATATAGCCCAACCCCCTCTCTACAAAATAAAAAAAGGAAAAAGGGAAACTTATTTAAAAAACGAAGATGATATGACAAAAAACCTCATTTCTTATGGGATAGACAATATTGCCGTAAGCGTGGGAGGTGGTGAAGTGGAGTTCAAAGAAAAAGATCTCGAAAAAATGGCCAGCAGGCTAAAAGTATTTATAACAAGCTTCCAAAAGGTTCAAAAATACGGAACGCCAGCGGTTTTTTTAGATCAAATGGTAAAAAAGGGGGTTGAAGGTAAAATATTTGAAACTTTAGGCGGGATATTAGATTTTGCTATTGACCTTCTCAAAAGCTCAACGAATGATAATATTCAAGAAACGTATAACACTGGGCAGGATGCCAGTAATAAGTGCATGCCTTTTTATTTCCAGTTTGATGAAGAACCGAACGAGGCAGATTTATTAGAAATAAAAAAACTAAACTTAAGTACCGACTTCAAAAGAAGCGATTTGACGGGGAAATATGAAAATTTTTTAAAAGAAGAATCCGAGGGATTTATAAAAATTAATGATGATTTTAAAAACGTTCGATTTGTTTTCTCCCAGGAAGAAGATAAAAAAAACTACAAAGTTACCATCAAATCTGATATGTATGGAAAATTTTCTACTGCTATTATCAATACAAACTCAATATCTTCCCTAAGGTTTAAAAACCTTCTATCCATGTATTCGACTATAAAATATATGGACCTTCCTCCATTTGTAGTGCAGGATAAAGAGGATAAAACGGTTTTAGAAACGAAGGAAAAACTGATGAACTTTATCCTTGAAAGAGGGAAAAAAGGAATGCAAGTTCAGCGTTATAAAGGATTGGGTGAGATGAACCCTGAAACAAGAACCCTTTTGAAAGTAAGATCAGACGACGAGATTGAAGCGGAAGAAATTTTTTCCATTTTAATGGGTGAGCCGGTTGAACCCAGAAGAAACTTTATCCAGGCAAATGCCTTGGAAGTGAGAAACCTGGATATTTAATTTTTTAACTATCCCAATTAAAGAAAAACCCTGTTGAAATAAAGGTTTTTTTGAGGAATTTCGGAAAAGTTATGAGTGAGCCAATCAAAGATAATATAAAAAATGTAGAAATAGAAGACGAAATGAAAGTTGCGTATCTCGACTACGCTATGTCTGTTATCGCAGGAAGAGCACTACCCGATGTGCGTGATGGCCTTAAGCCTGTGCACAGACGCATCCTTTTTGCCATGCAAGACCTGGGGAATGTCCATAATAAACCGTATAAAAAATCCGCCAGAATAGTAGGTGATGTAATTGGTAAATATCACCCTCATGGGGATACTGCTGTTTATGACACTATTGTAAGAATGGCTCAGGATTTTTCCCTTAGGTACCCCTTGGTGGATGGGCAAGGAAACTTTGGGTCTATTGACGGGGACAACCCTGCCGCAATGAGGTATACGGAAATCAGGATGACCGAAATTTGCCAGGAAATTCTGACTGATATAGAAAGAGGGACCGTGGACTTTGCCCCGAATTATGATGGGTCTATGGTAGAACCTATTATTCTCCCAGCCAAGCTACCCAATCTATTAATCAATGGCAGCTCCGGGATTGCGGTAGGCATGGCAACAAATATACCACCACATAATATTTCGGAGGTAATTGATGGAGTTATCGCGCTCATTGACGACCCCAATATTACCATCAGCGAGCTTATGCAGTTTATTAAAGGGCAGGACTTCCCAACGGCAGGTTTTATTCACGGATTTAATGGGATAAGGTCGGCTTATGAAACCGGTCGAGGACTGGTTCAAATGCGGGCGAAAATAGTAATAGAGGAACATGAAAAAACGGGAAGAGAAAGTATCATTGTAAACGAGCTTCCATTTCAGGTTAATAAAGCAAAAGTAGTCGAAAAAATAGCTTACTTGGTAAAAGATAAAAAAGTCGAAGGGATTTCCGATTTGCGCGATGAGTCGGATAAAGATGGAATTAGGGTCGTTGTTGATCTGAAGAAAGGAGAAAATGCGCAAGTAGTAATCAATCAACTTTATAAGCACACCCAATTACAAGAAACCTTCGGTATTTTGATGCTTGCCATTGTTAATGGCCAGCCAAAAATATTGAACTTACGACAATATTTAAACTGTTTTGTAGATTTCCGAAGGGAAATAATAACGAGAAGGACCGAGTTTGATTTACGGAAGGCAAGAGAAAGAGCCCATATTTTAAAAGGTTTAAAAATTGCTCTTGAAAATATAGATGAAATCATAAGCATTATTAAGGCATCCAAAAACACGCAGCTTGCCCAGGAAGAGATTACAAGCCGGTTTGGACTCGATAGTATCCAATCGAAGGCAATTCTTGAAATGAGATTGCAAAGATTGACTGGATTGGAAAAGCAGAAAGTATTCGACGAGCTGGAAGATCTGGAAAAACAAATTATCAAATTAATTTTTATTTTGGAAAATGAAGGTGAAAAATACAGAATTGCCAAGGAAGAGTTGATAGAGATAAGGAGTAAATATGGAGATGAAAGAAGAACAAAGATCGTACCGTTGTCCGAAGAGATTGATATCGAAGATATGATTACGGAAGAAGATATGGTGGTGACTATTTCTCATTCCGGATACATCAAAAGGAATCCTATCAATCTTTACCGGGCACAAAAAAGAGGAGGTAAAGGGGTAATTGGTATGCAAGTGAAGGATGATGATTTTGTAGAGGAGCTTTATGTTGCAGGAACTCACGATTACTTACTCTTTTTTACTAATTCCGGCCAGGTACATTGGCTGAAAGTTTATGAAATCCCCGAGGCTGGAAGAACTTCCAAAGGGCGAGCTATCATCAATATTTTAAAGCTTGAAAAAGGGGAAAAAATAGAAGTTGTTTTTCCTGTAAAAAGCTTTGAAGGTGACAAATACTTACTAATGATTACCAAAAATGGAGTAGTCAAAAAAACCGAACTGAAGTCATTCAGCAATCCGCGGGTTGGCGGAATTAAAGCCATCTCATTGAATGAAAACGATGCGTTAATTAATGTGAAAGAGACAGATGGCAACAAGAACATTCTCCTGAGCACTAAACAAGGGTTAAGTATCCACTTTAGGGAAACCGAAGTCAGGCCCATGGGAAGGCAGGCTTCCGGTGTCAGAGGAATTAGGCTCTCCGAAAATGATGAGGTTGTGAGTGGAGAAGTAGTGAGTGAGGGCTCTGTTCTTC
The DNA here is from genome assembly GCA_029261755.1 of Nitrospinia bacterium. Taxonomy (GTDB): domain Bacteria; phylum Nitrospinota; class Nitrospinia; order JACRGO01; family JACRGO01; genus JACRGO01. The sequence goes on along the minus strand of JAJDAS010000191.1, from coordinate 4,635 downwards.
TTGCCGTTACCGAATATGGCTTTGGGAAGCGAACTCCAGTTGATCAATACCGCCTCCAAACACGAGGGGGAAAAGGACTGATTAATATTAAAACCTCAGAGCGTAATGGAAATGTGGTGGGAGCGAAGCAAGTGGATGAGGATGATAATTTGATGCTCATCACCAGTAGCGGTACTATTATCAGAACGAGGGTTAATGAAATCAGGCAAGTTGGCAGGAACACACAAGGTGTAAGAATATTTGACACCGGCGAGTCAAAAGTAGTGGGATTGGCCAAACTTGCTGAAGAAGAAGTAGAAGAAGTAGAAGGTGTAGAAGGTGTGGAAGGTGTGGAAGGTGTGGAAGGTGTGGAAGGTGTGGAAGGTGTGGAAGGTGTGGAAGGTGTGGAAGAAGAGTAATGAGTTTATCGTATTCTCCTTTTATATTTTAGGGAGAATTGATGAACAATTTGGAAGTAGGATGGAAGGGATATTAATTCAAATTAACACGTCAACTGTAAGAAGATAATTTTAGCAGCCAGCCTGAGATGAGAAAATTTCTGCTACTTTCCCTCCTTTTATTTTCTTTTGGATGTTTTAATAATCCTGAGCAAGAAGAGTTTAAACTTGCCGAACAGGAATGGAAAGAGAAACGCTATAACAACTCCGTAGAAAAATACGAAGCGATAATTAGTAAGTTTCCGGATGGAGAGTTTACCGACCTTTCTTTTTTGAGGCTTGGAGAAATTTACAGGCTTAATTTAGGGAATGAAGAAAAAGCCTTAGTTTATTTTTATCGTCTTGCCCAAAAAGGAAAAACTAAGTATAAGCTGATTGCCCAGGAAAACATTGCCAATATTTATGAAAACGACCTAAGAGATTATGACCAGGCGATCATTGAATACCAAAAGCTAATTCACTTATCGCCAGACCCTGAAGTTGTAGACCAAAGCCAATTTAAGATTGCACTTTGTTATTTTAAAAAGGGAGACTATTTTCAAGCGATAACAGAATTTGAGATACTAGAGAGGGATTATCCCGACTCAAAATTGATAGAAGAGGGTATATTTCAAAAGCTAAACTGTTATTACATCCTAGGTGTGTGTGAAAAAGCTATCAAGGGATACAAACAATTTCTTTCCGACTTTCCCAGCAGCAAATATTCCGGTGAAGCAAAATATTGTATTGGGAACTGTTTAGAAGAAAAGGAAGAGCTTACAGAAGCTCTTAAAATTTATAAAAGTATACAAGAAAAAAACTTTAACAAAAAAGTACTGGAAAAAAAGATAAGTGGGCTTGAGGAAAGGATAAAAAAAAGGCATAGATAATATGTTAGACAAAAAATATCTTCTGGAAAATCAGGATGACGCAGAAAAGAAACTAAGCTTACGCGGTTCGGCGGTTTCAATTTCAGCTATCTTGGATAAAGAGATTGAAAGGAAAAAACTACTGCTCGAGGTTGAATCCCTTAGAAAAGAAAGAAATGCCGTCTCCAAGAGTATCGGTGAATCAAGGAAAAAGGGAGAAGATATTTCCGAAATTAGCCAAAAAATGAAGGTGGTTTCCGAAAATATTAAGTCCTTGGAGGAGAGTTTAAGAGAAATAGACTCCAAAACGCGGGAAGAGTTTCTATTAATCCCTAATTTTCCAGACGAAACGGTTCCCGTCGGTAAGGATGAAAGTGAAAATGTAGAGATAAGGGTATGGGGCGATAAACCCAATTTCCAATTTAAACCGAAGGCTCATACGGAAATTGGGTCCCAACTGAAGATTTTAGATATAGAAAGAGGTGTAAAAATAGCCAAATCCAGGTTTTCCTTACTGAAAGGAAATGGAGCCAGGCTGGAGAGGGCACTGATCAATTTTATGCTGGATATTCAAAGGGAAAATGGTTATATTGAAATTGCGCCCCCGTACATTGTAAATCAAGCAAGTATGACCGGAACAGGCCAATTACCTAAATTTGAGGAAGAGCTTTTTCGGTTGGACGAAAAAGAAAAACTTTACCTTATTCCAACGGCAGAAGTTCCGGTTACAAATATACACAGGGATGAAATACTCTCGGAGAAAGACCTCCCAATCAAATATGTGGCTTTTACACCATGTTTCAGGAGAGAAGCTGGGTCCTATGGAAAAGACACCATCGGATTAATTCGGCAACACCAATTTAACAAAGTTGAGCTTGTTCAATTTGCTAATCCCGAGAATAGTTTTGATGCTTTAGAGAAACTTACTGAAAATGCGGAAGAAATTTTGAAACGGTTAAATCTCCACTATAGAGTTATAAACCTTTGTACAGGAGATATCGGTTTTTCCGCTGCCAAAACATACGATATTGAGGTCTGGTTGCCATCCCAGAATTTGTATAGAGAGATCTCATCATGTAGCAATTTTACGGATTTCCAAGCCCGAAGAATGGGGATACGCTTTAGGAGTGATCAAACCTCCAAGCCCCAGTTTGTTCATACTTTAAATGGTTCCGGGCTAGCAGTAGGTAGGCTTTTTGTGGCTATTTTGGAAAACTACCAAAAAGAAGATGGGTCTGTTAAAATACCAGAACCCTTGCAGGAATATATGGGTGGTTTAAAAGAAATGACCATTACCAACTCACAGACCTCGTAAATGAACCGTAACTTGGGTTTTTTATTGGACATTGTTTTGCATTCATCACTCTCGGAATGGAAGAATAGAGTGGTGAAGTGATGGAATAATAGCTAAAAGCCCTCAGTTAAACTTCCAATATTCCTATGAATATTACAAGGTCTGAAATGAAGAGATATTTGGAATTTTTTCAACCATTAAACGCGTGAATGCTTACAAAATAATTTAATCAATTTCCGGAGGGATGGCCGAGTGGTTGAAGGCGGCGGTCTTGAAAACCGTTGAACGAAAGTTCCGTGGGTTCGAATCCTACTCCCTCCGCCAAATGAGACACACATCAACAACATATAAATAAAGACTGGTTTTTGGAGAGGTGGCCGAGTTGGCTGAAGGCGCACGCCTGCTAAGCGTGTGTAGGGTTAAACTTACCGAGGGTTCGAATCCCTCCCTCTCCGCCAAAGTTTCTCCGAGACAGGTTTCTTTTGAACTTACAATTCCCCGCCTAGAAACCTACTCCTGTAGTCCTCCAAGCACTGATTCCAAGAAGTTTTCTTCGAAAATAGCCTTAACTCACCTTTTTTATTCATAATATTTAAACAATACCATGATTGTAGGGATCCCAAAAGAAATCAAACAGGATGAATACCGTGTGGCTATAGTGCCCTTTGGTGTTAATGCTTTAGTGTCGTCCGGTCATAGAGTTCTTATTGAAAAAGAGGCTGGAGAAGGAAGCGGGATTTTCGACGAAGAATACATAAAAGAAGGAGCCGAAATTGTCAGTAGCCCGCAAGAAATTTTCGACGAATCTGAATTAGTTATTAAAGTAAAAGAGCCTCTACCGCAAGAATATGAGTTTTTAAGAGAGGGCCAAATTCTTTATACCTACCTTCACCTTGCTGCTTCTTCCTCACTGACCAAAATATTATTAGAGAAAAAGATAATTGGAATAGCCTATGAAACCGTTCAAGAGACGGACGGCTCTCTCCCTCTATTGATACCTATGAGTGAAGTAGCGGGTAGAATGGCCATTCATGAAGGAGCGAAGTACCTTGAGCGTGAAAAAGGAGGAAGAGGCATTCTTCTGGGTGGAGTTCCGGGCGTTGAACCCGGGAAAGTAGTTATTCTCGGAGGGGGAGTAGTAGGCTTCAATTCTGCAAAGATGGCAGTTGGCACAGGAGCGGAAGTGACCCTTTTGGACATCAACTTGTCACGGTTGCGTTATATGGACGACATCTTTAAAGGTCGGGTCAAAACGCTTATGTCCAATACCCATAATATTTTTGATTCGGTTAAGAACGCTGATTTAGTGGTGGGATCCGTGTTGATTCCTGGTGCAAAGGCTCCCTATTTGATTCAGCGCGAGTTCTTAAAGTCAATGAAAAAAGGTTCGGTAGTTGTTGATGTTTGTATAGACCAGGGCGGCTGCGTCGAGACTTCTCGGCCCACCTCCCACAGTGATCCGGTTTTTATAGTTGATGATGTTATACATTATTGTGTTTCCAATATGCCCGGAGCCGTATCCAGGACTTCTACCTTTGCATTGACCAATGCTACCTTTCCTTACGCAAAAAAAATTGCGGACGTTGGTGTTGAAAGTATAGTAAAAACCTGTAAGCCTTTAGCAAGAGGAATCAATTTGGCCTATGGTCGCTTAACCCACCGTGTGGTTGCCTCGTCGTTAGGAATGGAATATTCTTCCCTTGATGAACTCTTTTGAGCATTAAAGCTTAAAAAAATAGAGGGAAATTTTAAAATTTAAAAAATGGAAAAGAAAAGAGTAGCTATTTTAGGCGCCATCAGCGAAGAGCTTAGGGGCCTGAAGAAGAAATTAGAAATTTCTGAAAAATTTAAAAAAGGGAAAATTCTTACAGGAAGCTTGTCAGGAGAAGATGTGGTGTTGGTCGAAACAGGAGTTGGAAGAAAAAATGCCCAAAAACGAACTCAGTTTGTTTTAGAAAATTTTGATATTAAATACGTATTATCAATTGGATATGCGGGAGGAGTGAAAGAAAACTTTAAGGTTGCCGATCTCATTTATTGCACTAGTGTACTACTA
>JAJDAS010000190.1 GCA_029261755.1 Nitrospinia bacterium | reverse complement strand
GGATCTGATTCTGCCTGATCAGCCGAACCGCCGTTGACGGACCCGTATGTTCGGTGGTGTGGGAGGGCCGCTCCGTGAGGAGCGGTCCTATCCCGATAGCCTATTTTCGATTGAACAAAAAATCGTGATCTACCCCTGGTTTTTCTCCGTATTCCCTATTCACTCGGGCTTCCAGTACAGGCTGACGAGGATGTGTATAGTTTCGAACTCCAAGCCGGAGCCCATGTGTTTGTGTTTAGTTGAGAAGCTGAGGTTATAGCCTGGTACATCGCAGGGTCCGTTGATCATCCCTGACAGCTGGGTCTTGGCAAGCCGAGTCTTCCATGTCTTCATAACCGATGCGGCGTCTTTGTTAAAGCAAAAGATGATGAAAGCCACCGACGGGTACCGCCCACTCGCGTAACGGGTGTGGAGCTGTAGGAGTCCCTCGTCGAGATCTTTGTACTTCCGATGAATTTTGCACTCGCCGATCCAGACGAGGTCAAACTTTGAACACCTGACCAGGATGTCAGTGTGGCCACCATGGTCAGCCTCTGCACTGATGTCGTAGTTCCTTCCTTGCAAAAACGTGTACAAAGCCGACCGAAGCTTCTCCTCTCTATCGCCCTGAACGTAATGACGCTGCCCTTCAAGGTTACTTACAGCGGAATAAAGATCCCTGTAGAAGAAGGAACTCCAAGTGGAGATGTCTGGTGGATCGTGTCTATTGCGGGCTTCAGCATCGACACCCTTAGCTACCCGCTGGAACCGGGTCTTGGGGGTAATCATGCATATGGGACCCGTTGGATTCGATTCAATGCTCACTGGACAGTCGTCTGGCAAGATGCCGACGGACTCATCTACGCAGGCGAGTAGATCTCGAAGCTCATCCAAGCGGCGCACCAGCAAAGCAATACCTCTGGGAAGCAATCCGGCTTGCTTTTTATCGCCTGCCCACACGCGGTCGTAAAAGGCCTCGGCCACTGTTACCAAGTGCTCGGGATCGTCCCCATTGATCCGGATCCACCCAGGCCGGTCGCTGACATTGGATTGTTCTTCAATGGTCACATTGGTCTCGGGGCCGAGTACCTCGGCTATAAGTAGGTCAAAGGCGGCCGAATCGAACCTGTGAAGCCGATTGTCGAAGGTGAGCGTGAGCCCCTCCCGCTGCCTGTGCAATGCACTTCGCAGTGTTGGCTCGAGATTCTCCTCATCGACAACGACCGCACCCGCCTCGACCCACCTTAGCAGTATCGTTGAGGTCCATTCGCTGTTTCTCGCTAGTTTTGCGTCTATCTGGCAACCTCCCAAATTAGCCGGAATTCCCCTTGTGGAAGTGAGGGTGGCACCGCATAGATTCGCTTCGAAAAGATTTATACCTGTTAGATTCGCACCACGAAAAGTTGCTCCAACTAAGTGGGCCTGGCGTAAGTCCGCATCGGTCAGGTTAGCATGATCAAACTGTGCGTCTGTGAAGTTTGCTCCCCCGTAAGCGTGAATCCGGGATAGGTCAGCCTTTGGAAACAGTCCTCGCCGAACGTTTATCCCGACCAGCCACGCATCACACAGCTTTGTCTGCATGAAGTCAGCCCTCTCCAAATCACCGCACATTGTCAAGTTGACTCGGGTCATATCGGCACCTGCAAAACAAACGTACTTTCCGCTAGAGAGGACCAGGTGAGCTTCAATCATTGTGGCGTTCTCGAAAGAAGCGTGGTCCGCCGATAGGTTGTAGAGGTGAACGCCTGCAAGATTGGCTTCATCTAGACGGACTCCATCCAGACTTGGTGACCGTTTGGGGCGTGGCAGGCTATCAAAGTCCACCCTGCCCTTATCACGCCAGTTCTTTATAATCTCCGATCGCCAGAATTCAGTTTCCTGCGGTCCATAAACAGTGCCGTACCATGCAAGCTCTCTGCCTATATGGGTATTGAGGTCGTTGGTAACACCGAGATTGGCCTTGTCGAACCGAAGATCGCTTACGGCACTCCCAGAAGCAAGGTAGCGGAGCAGAAGCTCACCTTTCTCTTCCGGTGTCATGGCATTCTGAGGCCTTGGAAGTTCTTCTTGGTCTTCGCACATATCTTTTATTATTAAAGGTTGCAATTGCATTTCTTTGTGTGACAAAGCGATTAATTCAACCCTACACTTTTCTGCTTCTTTCCTAAAAAAGTCAATATTATCATTGGTTAGATAAACTTGATTATATATAAACATCAATATTGAATTAACTTGACGCGATCTATGTTCCTTAAAATCAAATTTTTTAGATAACAGCTTTGAAAACTTCCCCTTTAACTCTGACAACACGTCTTGAGCAAATAAAAAAATATTATAATTGGACATCAACATATCTTTTACCCAAAGTTCATTAAAATCTCCTCCGTGCCATCTAATTTCAAATCCATCATTATATTGATAACTTTTCCCAAACTTAAACCCTCCTTCAGCAGAATTTGAATTGGATAATAATGGTATTATTCGATTATTTGAATCACGCAAATAATTATTACCATCACGCAGGAAAAATTTACTTTTTACATTGTCATCAGTAAACTTGTAATCTCTCATATAGTCGGTTATGTGAAAAACAGTTTCCTCTATTATATTCCTATTAATAATTGAAAATGGATGCTCACCTACTGCGCAATAGTTAAACTCTGGCATAATAATTTTCTCAAATATTGCCGACTCAATTTGGCTAACCAATGATTAACTTGCAAATTTGCCTTGATAATACGATATTAGTGGTGTTTTCAGGCATGTTTGCCCTATGTCTATTATCAGGTATTTCTACCGCCAATATGGGAACTCTATATGCCTGATCCAACGAAAGTCCAACAACCTAAACTCCTCAATCAAGTCCGTGAGACTCTACGTCTCCACCATTACTCCATTCTCACCGAGCGACCTTATGTGGATTGCGCATCATGGAGGCAGTCCGGCCCAGGGTCCAGGACATTGATTACCAGACGAAGCAAATAAGCGCGCCTACCTTTTGCCACTCCCTTGTAAACTGCCATTCCCCAAAACCGTGGGGCGCCGCTCCTGCTATCTTTGGAGCGGACGGCCTTGATCCTGTCCGCCACCGGCTTTAAAAGCTGGAGGAAGAGGATTGTTCAGAGTGGTGACGCAGTCCCCCCCCCCCCACTCCATAGGGAACCTCTTTCCGGCGATTATCTTTTTTTAAAGTGTAGCAATGGTAAAGTTATCCGAAATCCGTGTATAAGTCAAGGGGTTTTTCGAGTTATTCCGAGATTTGGCGTGTCCGGATAAACCATTTTCATCTTAGGAAGAGAGGAAATGCAGGAAGGTTCTTGCTAGTCTTTTTGCTTTTCAGATTTTCCCTGGTTTCCTGTATTCCTTAGCTATTTTTTTCGTTTTTTGCAGGAATCAGCGGTTTTCCAGGCATGCCCGCACAAAATTACGGGCTATTTTGGGGTGGGAGCCGAAATGGGCGTGGATGTAAGAGGCCAGAACGTTTTTGTAAGCAAACCCTTCCTGCCTTTCATCCTCCCCTTTTCTCTTAGTGACGGTATATTTTAGAGGAATGGAGGCAGGGAGCTTTTTGATGGCGGAATAGTGGAACTCGTGTCCGCGGAAGGGGGTTCCTTGCGGTCCGAGGATGGAATTTTCGCGAATCTTCACCTCTCGATAACCCAGGGCTTTTCTCTTTTCAAACATTTCGCAACGAAAAGGGAATAGGCCGGCCATGGGAAACTCGGTTCCGTCCTTCAGTCGGACGGATCTACTAAGATAGAGCAAGCCGCCACATTCCGCATAGATAGGTTTTCCAGCCTCCGCGAACTCCCTGACCGCCTTCAGCATGGATTTGTTGGAAGCCAGGCCGGAGGCAAAACATTCCGGGTATCCGCCTCCAAGGTAGAGTCCATCCACATCCTTGGGCAGGGAACGGTCCTTAAGGGGCGAGAAAAAAGTGATTTCCGCCCCCGCTTCCTTCAGCAACTGAAAATTGTCTTCGTAATAAAAGTGGAAGGCGTTGTCTCGGGAGACCCCGATTTTGCAGAGTTTTCTTTGAGGCGGGGAGTTTTTTTTGAGTGCCGGTATTTGCAGGGTGGGAGCCTTGTTGGCTAGAGCGAGGAGTGCATCCAAATCCAGATGCTTTTCCATCCGGGAAATGAGATTTTTCAGGACTTTCGGGGTCATGGCCCCTTCCCTGGCCGGGATCAAGCCCAAATGTCTTTCCGGCAGGCGGATGGATTCGTCCCTCAATAGGCCGCCTAGAACGGGCAGACCCAGGTTTTTCCCAACTGTCTCTTCGAGCAGTTCCAGGTGGCGGTCGCTACCAAGGTTGTTGAAGATCACTCCCGCCAGGTGCACCTTGGGGTCAAACCGTATGTAGCCCATCAACAGGGCACAAACGGAACGGGACATCCCTTTGGCGTCCACTACCAGAACCACCGGCGCTTGCAGCCATTTGGACATCTGTGCCGTGGACCCTTCCTCGGAGTCCGCTCCAAAACCATCGTAGAGCCCCATCACCCCTTCTATTACAGAGATGTGGGAATCACGGGAGACTTCGGTGAACAACCGGCGCACATAGGCCCGAGGAGTCATCCAGCCGTCCAGGTTGTAGGCAGGCCGCCCCGTGATCTGCCGGTAATAGCTGGGATCCAGGTAATCCGGTCCCACCTTGAATCCGTTGACCTTCAACCCTCTTTTGGAAAGCGCCGCCATAAGGCCGAGGGCGACGGTGGTTTTACCCACCCCGGATTGGACGCCGGCGATGATGATTCTCTTCATGAGATGAAGTCAGAACTCCCTTTTTCGCAGCCAGCCCAGTGTGGTTCCCAGGATACCTCCCATGATGAGGGCAAGAACAAATCCCTGAAGTGTTTCTGTCATATCCGGGTGGTACCTTTCTATATCCGCAGAGGAGAGGAGAAATCCTCCAATACGAAAAACCAACCACAGAGAAGTGGAAAGAAAAACCGCCTTGGGCAGCAAACCCTTGAAGGGCAAGCGCTCTTCGGTGATCGCCATAAAAGAGCCGGCCACCAATCCGAAAATCCCACCCCCCACCGAGAAAATGATGAAGTTGTTTATCAAGTGGGCTTCAAAAGGAAAGGTGCCACTCATGTAGTTGAAGCCGAGAGCAGCCCATCCCCAGATGACTCCGGCGATCATTCCCGCTTTGATCCCCTGGGCGAAATGGTGAGTATCCATTGCGAATTTCTTCTCCTCTTTCCAAATAAAATTGCTTAGGTTCTCATTTCACGAATGAAATTTAGTGGCATGGCATGCCGACGGAGTGTCGGAAGTCATGAAACGCATCGTGTACGCCTGGAGCTACGGACTCCACGCCGTAAAAAATAACCACCATGGCGAAAGCCACTCCTAATACCGCCAGAGCGGGCCAAAATGCTTTAAAACCGTCTCGTTCTTTTACTATAGCCTTTTCCATTTAGAATTCACCCCCTTCCTAAAAATTGAATTTACTTCAACGCAAAAAAAAACCGGACCTTTTTAAAGGGGTCCGGGATTTCCGTTTTTAAATCCACTGAAACATGGATGACGCACCCGACACTCGAGGCTCTGCCATCACGACTACAAGGTTTTCTGGCTCACGGATCGACCTACTCACCGCCCCTTCCCAGTACATTACTAGTGGTTTTCGCGGTTTTCGTCCTCGTTTACAGCGGCGGGTCCGCTCCTGATTTTCACAGGATTCCCTTGACCGATTTTTGATTATTGCATAGTGATTTTAGCCAATATGTTTTTTTTTTACAAGCCCCGCAAAAAGTATTTTAGATTGTTGACTGTTGGCTTAAGGAATGTCTTTTCAAAAAACCAATCATCAATCAACAATCATCAATCAACAATATCCCCAATTAATGGGTCTACTTTTTCTTGCTGGGGCCAGATATTCTAATGTGTTCGTTTTCCTCTTTCAGCAGTTGAAGCTTTTCCCGGAATTCTTGGGTCAATTGTTGACCTTCTTCCTGGTTGGTTATCACATGAGGCGTAATAAATATCAGGAGTTCGCTTTTGCTGGTGGAATCTTTATCTGTTCGGAAGAGTCTCCCCAGTAGTGGTATTTTAGATATGTAAGGGATGCCTTCCTTCGATGTGCTCTTGGTAGTGGACATTAAGCCACCCACGATAATGGTTTCATTGTCCTTTACCACCACATTGGTGTTCGCCGAACGGGTAAAAAACCTGGGATTCGCGGAGCCTGTTTCCACTACGCTGCTGACTTCCTGGCTGATTTCCATATTGACAAATCTTTCCCTGTTGATTTTAGGGGTCACACTCAAACTAATTCCAACGTCCTTGTATTGCACCGTTGTCTGTGTAACGGGAGTTCCTCCTGTTTGGGTAACCATGGTGGCGGAGGTGATGGGAATCTGGTTGGTGATGTTGATGCTGGCGGCCTTATTTTCCGAGGTAATGATCACTGGACTGGAAAGCACGTTGGCCTTGTCTTCTAACCCGTATGCCTGGACCATGGCCATAACCTTGTCGGTGATGCCCACGAACATACCCAGCGTGCCGGCTGCGCCTGCCATGCTGGTAGCTTGCGTGGTTGATGGAGTGGCCAAACCTCCACCCAGGGCATTGGAAAAGAACGATTCTTTTCCCATTTTTCCTTTCATGGTCCACTCCAGTCCAAAGGAAGTTTTATCATCGAGGGTGACGTCCATAATCATGACTTCGATCAAAACCTGGAGGGGCATCAAGTCCAGCTTTTTGATGGTTTCTTCTATGGCCGGGTAATTCCTCGGATCGGTTCGAATGACCAGGGCGTTGGTATCTTTGTCGGCTAAGATTTTTACTTCCCCTTCTATTTCGCCCGAGGTCAGCGCCTGGGTACTTTGCACCGTTGGTTGTCTAACGGGTATCGGCGTTGCTCCGGCTTTCTTAGGCGGGGCACCTGCTTTTTTAGCCTCTGTAGCTCTGCTCATACGTTTTTGAGCTTCCCGTTCCTTTTTGGTTTTCTTCTTGTAAATTCCCTTGAGAAGAGAGGCCAGTTTTCCCGCCTCTGCATTTTGCAAGTAATAGACGTAAGTTGCCACCTGGCCTTCCACCATGGGCTGGTCTAGTTTCTTGATCCAATACTCAATGGTGGGGAGGAGGTTCGGGAAAGAGTTCACCACCAGAACGGAGTTGAGGCGTTTCAGCGAAACGATTTTCAAAGAGAGGGGACCTTCTGATTTATATCCAAGGTTGGTGAAAATGTCCTGCAAGCTTTTGCTAATTTCCCTAGCGTCATTGTAGGAAACGGGATAAAGCTCGATGTCTGTTTTTTCGATGGTGTTTACATCCAATGCACTGATGATCTCCACCAACCTCCTCATGTTGGATGCAAGCTCCATGGCTATAAGCGTGTTTGTAGTTTCGAGGTTGATAAACTGGGCGTTTTTAGTGAGGAAAGGCTTTACCATTTCGTGGAGGGACTTGGAAGGGATGTATTTTAAAGGGATGATTTGGATAATCATCCGGTCTTCATCCGGGATATTGTTTTTGTCTTTCCCTTGGTAAATGCCCAAGGGGGCGCTCTTGGCTTCACTGATAGGGAGGAAATGGTAGAAGTTCCCCTTTTTGACGATGGCCACATTGTTCAAAGCCAGGATTTGCTCGAAAACCTTGAATAGATCTTGGACCGGTATTTTTTTTGATGTTTGCAAAGTGATAGTTCCGGCGACTCCCTTTTCGATGATATAGTTCATTTGCAGCAATTCACTGAAGGTTTGGATAATTTCCAGGATGTTCACCGAGTCGAAATTGAGAGAAATTTCCTTGGTTTTCCGCAGTTCCTTCGGTATGGGTGGAGTGAGTAGGTCCGGTGTTGCTAAACTGGCAAAGCCGTTGGCATTGCCTCCAAATTCCTTGGTTTTCCCCTTCATTTTTTTGGTGAGGCCACTCCAGACATATGCCTCGTTTCCATTTTTATCCAGGATGGTATACCAGGGGTGGCCCTTGTATAATCCGGTGGACTCTCCGCCTAGCTCAAAACTCTCGCTATCGGAGATCTGTCCAATAACGGCATAGCCAAAGCCTGGTCCGCTTCGAATATTAGCGGTTTTCCCTTGTTCTACTCTGACGAACTCTTTTTGTTCTTCCTCGTCAACATGGGAGGTTTCTTTTTCCCGGTATTCCGTTGGACTTTTAAGAGCCGGAAGCTTCAGGCTTTTTTTCTTGAGCGGCTCTTCAAAATCACTTTCCGGGCCTTCCGCCTCGTTTAAGATCTTTTGTGATTTGTTTGTTGGGGGTGAAAAAGATTCTTCGATCACTTGTTCCATGGTACCGGTTTCCGTGGTGGTTACATTTTTGACCGTTCCATCGGGAGCGGCCACTTCCACCTGGAATTTTTCTTCCTCGGTAAGTTCGGATTCAGGTTTAGTTGCTTTTCCGAAACAAGAAAAGAGCGATATAGAGCAGCAGCAAATTAATAA
>JAJDAS010000189.1 GCA_029261755.1 Nitrospinia bacterium | reverse complement strand
GGACGGGTACGAGGCCACACGAACCTTACGCAAGGATGATCGGTTTAAGGATTTGCCGATTATTGCCATGACCGCCCACGCCATGGCAAGCGAAAAGGAAAAGTGCCTGAAAGCAGGAATGAACGACCACGCGACCAAACCAATCGAGCCGCAAAAATTATTCGCCACCCTAACGAAATGGATAAAACCGGGAAAAAGGGAAGTGCCGGTTCCGCTGCAAAAAAAATCAAGTGAAGAGGAAGGGGAAGAACTCCCTGAAACCTTGCCGGGCATTAATATTAAAGAGGGATTACGGAGATTTAACGGTGATAAAGGACTTTTCCGAAAAGTCATGCAAATGTTTCAAGATGATAATAAAAATTCTGCTCATGATATAAAAAAAGCCATAAAAGACGAAAATTTGAAACTTGCCGAGCGATTGGCTCATACCATTAAAGGGGTGTCCGGAAGTTTTGGAGCAATGGAATTGTTTCATGCCTCGGCCGAACTGGAGAAAGCCCTGGCAAATGGAGAAAGGGAAGATTTTTCACTCCTGCTGAACAATTTTGAAAAGACATTTAATCAAGTTATGGAATCAACCAGACTTCTAAAAAAGACAACGTCCACAGAAAACCAAGCGCAGGAAGAAACCACTGAATTAGATATGCGTAAAATAAAACCTCTAGTTATTAAACTGATTGAGTTGCTTAAAAAAAACAGCCTGGAAGTGGATGATTGCTTTGAAAACCTGAAGGCTCATTTGGGCGGTTCGAGGTTTCGTGAAGATGTAAAAAAGCTTGAAGAATCCATAGATAATCTTGACTTTGAAGGCGCCAAAAACGACCTAAGGGCGTTGATACAATTGATAAAAAGCTCAATAAAATAATTGGCTGGGCCACTAAAATATCAAATTAAAATATGCTATATTATTAGCACATTACCCTTTAAGAGAGAAAACAGATGAGCGCCGAATCTTCAAAACCAAAAATATTGCTGGTGGATGATAGTCGGGTAAACATCAGGATGGTTGGTAAAGCGTTGGGGAGAAATTATGAGGTTATGTTTGCCATGGATGGAGAAAAGGCCCTTTCTTTGGCAGCCTCAGAGCCCCCCCCGGATTTGATTCTGCTGGATATCATGATGCCGGGGATGGATGGATACGAGGTTTGCGGGAGGCTCAAGCAAAACGAGACAACAAAAAATATTCCGGTGATTTTTATATCGGCGAAAGGAGAGGAGGAAGACAAGGCCAAGGGGCTTGAGTTGGGGGCGGTTGACTATATCGCCAAACCTTTCGATTTTGCCAATGTCTGTGAACGGATAGAAACTCACCTGAAGCTGAAAAAATAGAGAAGAGAAGTACCCAAAAAAGCTTTAAAAAAGTCGCTGAACAGTTATGAGAGTAAGCTCTGGCGTCTCGTAATACTTTTTAATCGTAAGCCTTTTTAATTCCGCATGGTGAATACAAGCCTCGTGTTTAACCCATGCTTTATTAGGAGGAGCAGGAAACATAGAGTCTATTGGCTACTATCGCCTGCTCTCTACTCGGCGAACTCTGCGTTAAATTTCCATTCTTCTCATTAAAATGTCCAAACCCAACAAAAAATGGGTGGTCGCCGAAGCAGACCTCCACCAAGCTTCCAAACTCTCCAAGGCGCTCTCCATCCCTCCTCTCCTGGCCAGGATCCTGGTACTTCGCGGCATCACCGACCCCAAGGAAGCCACCTCCTTTTTGAGCGCTCCCCTCAAAGATATCCACGATCCCTATCTCATGAAGGGGATGCGGGAAGCCGTGGACCGATTGGTAACCGCCATCCAAAAGGAAGAAAAGATTCTGGTGTACGGAGACTACGATGTGGACGGAATCACCGCCGCCTCTCTGGCGGTCCATTTCTTTCGGGAGATCGGTGTCAACCTCGACACTTACGTCCCCCACCGCCTCTCCGAGGGATACGGACTGAACGAACCCGCCATCCGGGCCATCAAGGAAAAGGGAGTGAGCGTGATCATCACTGCCGATTGCGGGATCAATGCCGTAAATGAGGTGCAAATCGCATCCGATTTGGGCATGGATGTGATCATCACCGACCACCATCAAGTACCGGAAGAACACCTGCCGGAAGCCTTGGCTATCCTGAATCCCCTGCAAAAGGGCTGCAACTATCCCTTCAAGTCCCTCTCCGGGGTGGGAGTCATCTACAAACTCATCATCGGCCTCCGGGCAGGCCTCCGGGAATCCGGCTTCCAAAAGGAGCTTCCCAATCTCAAAAAACACCTGGACCTGGTGGCCCTGGGCACCATCGCGGATATCGTGCCACTCAACGGAGAAAACCACATCCTGTGCAGACGCGGACTAGAAGAGTTGTCCCATACCCAAAAGGCTGGACTGCGGGCTCTGAAATCGGTTGCCAACATCATGGAAAAACCCATGGGCTCTTACGACGTGGGTTTTGTTCTGGGCCCCAGACTCAATGCGGCAGGCCGAATGGGAAAGGCGGAGAGAGGGGTCCAGCTCCTGGCCTCCGAGGAAATGGCCGAGTCCCTGGAGTTGGCAAACCAGTTGGACAAGGAAAATCAGAACCGGCAGGAAACCCAGAAAGAGGTCATCAGCGAGGCCATGGCAATGATCAAACAGCAAGTAAACCTCAACACCGAGTACGCCATCATCCTGGCATCCGAAAATTGGCATCCGGGGGTCATCGGCATCGCCGCATCCAAGATCGTGGATACCTACCACAGACCCACCATCCTCATTGCCCTGGACGGTGGTATGGGAAAGGGATCGGGCCGAAGCATCGATCGCTTTCATATTTATCAGGCCCTGGAGGAGTGTTCCAAGCTCTTTTCCGGCTTTGGCGGACACAAGGCGGCGGCCGGGCTCAGCATCGAGCCGGAGAAGATCCCCGTTTTCAAGAGCAAGTTTTTCCAGATCGCGGCGAGGGATTTGACTCCGGATGATCTGATTCCTACTCTCAAGGCGGATGCGGAGATCAACCTGGACGAACTGGACATCGATCTGGTGAAGCGGATGGAATCCATGTCCCCCTTCGGGATCTCCAACCCCAGGCCGAGTTTTGTGGCTATAGGAGTTAAGCCCGCAGGGGAGCTAAAGCGGATGGGCTCGGAGAAGGACCACATTAAGTTTCCCGTCAAAAACAAGCGCGGGGTTTGGATGGAGGTAGTAGGGTTTTACATGGGAAAGGCATTCGGGAAGGTGGACATGAAAAATTGCACCCTGGACATCCTCTTTACCCCTCAGATCAACGAATGGCGAGGGCGTGAGACCTTGCAGTTGAAGCTGTCAGATTGCAGAATTCATGAAAACAGTGACGAGTGACAAGTGACGAGAAAAGGCTGCTGGAGTAGCCGGCTCCATTATCCCGAGGCTGTAGGCGCGGATAGCAGCCAGCCGCTATTCCGGGCTGTGGAGCCATGATGCAAAAACCTTCCTTCTTCGATGTTCAATGTTGGACGTTCGATGTTCGGTGTTCAATTTTTTCCTGGTTCCTTATTCGGCAACTCCTTTGACAACACTCAATTCTTCGCCGGAAAGAACCCGGTCTATGTGCAACAGGATTTTTACCGTTTCCTTGCTTTTTGCCATGCCGAGAATGAAGCCGATATCCACCTTTTGCCCGAAGGAAGGAGGCGGTTCAATATCGTCTTCCTTAATGTCCACGACCTCCGAAACCGTATCCACGATGAGGCCTATAAGGAGCGAATCCACATCTACTACAACGATGCAGGTTTCCTTGGTGTAATCCACCGGCGGCATGTTGAATTTCAAACGAAGGTCAATAACCGGAATGACCTTTCCCCTTATATTGATAACGCCTTTGATAAAATCGGGCGTTTGCGGGATCGGGGTGATATCCTGCAGGCCCATGATATCCCTAACCTTCAAGATTTCCAGGCCATATTCTTCGTTACATAGTACAAAGGTTAAGTATTTCCCTTCCAAATGTTTGGCTTCCGGTTCTAAGACCGCTTGGGCTTCTTCCTGTTCCATTTTCTTCCCCTTCCTAAATGACATCAATCGTCAATAATTAATTTCAAAACTCCTTAAAATCTTCCGTATCACCCATGGGAATCATCTCATTAGCCCTAACTAACTGTCTTGGCCTTAGCATGACGGGTCTAACCTTTTTATTCGCAATGTTCCTTTGCGCGACAGGTCCATAGTTGTCATTGGAATTAGATCCTCCAACAACCCGAACCAGTTGCGTGACAATATCATTCAACCCCTCTGACTGGGCACTCAGTTCTTCACTGGCTGCGGCTGTTTCTTCAGCGCTTGCGGCATTCTGCTGAGTAACCTTATCCATCTCGGATACCGCCACGTTCACTTGATTGACACCATCAGCCTGCTCTTGAGAGGCAGTAGCTATCTGAGAGACCAGATCTGTCACTTGATTTACATTGGAGACAATTTCATTAAGGGCATCCCCTGCTTGCGTAGCTATTTTCCCTCCGTTTTCCGCTTTGGAAACCGAATCTTCAATTAATGACGCAGTATCCTTAGCGGCCGTGGCGCTACGCTGTGCCAGGTTCCGTACCTCTTCCGCCACAACGGCAAAGCCCTTGCCGGCCTCTCCGGCCCGAGCCGCTTCCACGGCGGCGTTTAGCGCCAGGAGGTTGGTCTGAAAAGCTATTTCTTCGATTACTTTAATGATTTTTGAGATTTCACTGCTGGAGTCATTTATTTCTCGCACAGCGGTCTGCATGTTTGTCATGGCCTCAGCGCCATTTTCCGCAGCGGTTCTGGTTTTTATTGCCAGCTCGTTGGCATTTTCCGCGTTTCCCGCGTTTCGTTTTGTCTGGGAAGACATTTCTGCCAGGGACGCGGAGGTTTCTTCTAACGAGGCCGCCTGTTCTGTGGCACCCTCAGCCATGGATTGGCTGGAAGTGGATATCTCGCTGGAAGCAGCAGATACCTGGGTAGAACCTTCGGAAAGTTCAGAGATAATTTTATTGATCGGTTTGGTGATACCGCGAGTAATAAAGAATCCGAGCAGAGAGGATAGAAGGATTCCGGCAATGAGCAAAATCTCCTCTATGATGTCTAAGTTATTGGTTAGCCTATGCGCCTCTTTAATATCGGTTGCCATCAATTTCTTTTGATCCGCCTGCATGGCGTCCAGCTCTTTCTTGATGGCAAAGGCCGTGGGCGCCGCTTTTGTTCCCAGCCAGAGATTGGCCAGGTTCCATTCAGCGTTCCCCCGAATCTCGAACATCTTTGGCGGCAGTGGGTTGAATATCTCGCGTGCCTCGCTGAATTCGTCAAATGCCGTTCGCTGTTCCGAATTCAGAAGATCGGCATTATTCTTTAGATCACCAAATCGTCTGGTATTCTTTTCCCAGAGTTTGTCAAAGATCTTGCGGAATTTCTCATCGCCTGAAAGCAGGTAGGCGCGGATGTTGGCGAGAGCCAGCCCGGTAGTTCCGCGCACATCCGCCATCATGCCGAGAAGAGCTTTCCGCTCACCGGTAGCTTCCAGCTTTAATTCGGCATCAATCATCTTAGTGATGTTGCCGGTAAGGATAGCGGCCTTTGGCGCCGCTTGCACAAACAGTATCTTCAACGCCGGCGTGTTGTCGATGGATTGTGCAATATCTTCGATCTCTTTTTGAAAAGTTTCAAAATCTTTTAGCTTTTTCTCAATGATCCCAAGCCTCTCAATATTTTGCGGATTGGTCCAATTGAGCGAAAATGCCTTCATTTTTTCCAGGGAAGGCCCAATCTCATCGGACCAGGCTTTAGCCCGTTCAAGCTTAAATTTATCTTTGCCCAGGATAATCCATCCCCTCAGGGCCGCCAGCGAGTGATGGATACCATTGAGCATCATGAGGCTCGATTGAGCTGTGGGCGCACGAAGCTCCATGACACGATCTGTAACCGTAGTGGTTTTGCCTACCTGCCAGATTGAGATCAGTACGGCAATGGTCAAAATCAACGTCACCACGCCAAATCCCATTCCTAGTTTCATCCCAAGCTTCATATTCTTAAACATCACAATCTCCTCCATTATCAAATTATTGATGATTTAGTATTTTTAGACTGTACTTTACTTTAAACGATTTATTTTTTTCAGGAACTCCAACCCGTTCATTTCCGGCATCATCATATCCGTTACCACGATATTGAAACGTTTCGGATCTTGTTCGACTATATATAATCCTTCCCTGGCGGAGGAGGCTGTGGTAACGCTCCCCCCCCTCTCTTCAAATATGCCGGTAAGAAGCGTCCTGATGTTTTCCTCATCATCAACGACTAATATATTGGCTTGTTACATAAAGAGCCCCTTACTTGCACAAATACCCTATGTCAATTGGCGCTAAATGTCAAAGTCTTTTCTTGTTCATGAAGTTTTTCTTTCATTCGAAAAGGAGGCATGGATATAAGCGGAATCTGCATCATGGCTTTGTTTTCTCCACTTGTTTTCTTGAAACCCTTATTAAGATCATCAGCATCCAAATTATCAAGATACAACTTTAAACCTGATTGTTGGTGGTGATGCCTTGGGGTTTTATGTTTAAGCCCCATTGGTTTTTTATTGGAAGAAATCATTACAAACAATCGGTTGCCGTTTACCCATGAATTCCGAAAACGAAAAAAAAACCAAGACGGTTTACCGTTATCACGAAGAGACGAAGCACCATACTCACCGGTCTGCAAGGTCGGTGGGGTACATGGACTGGGATAACGAGCCCAATCCTTTTCGGTTTTATGAAGGCGCCGAGCAAATTAACTTGCCCCTTATCCAGAACGAAAAGGACCTACCTTATTCCACCCTTTATCATGGCAGACCCGGTAAAACGGAACCTGTTACCCACAAAACCATTGCCGCGTTACTTGAGTTGAGCGTGGGATTATCCGCTTGGAAAAAATATGGAGAGTCCCAGTGGGCTCTTCGCATGAATCCATCCAGCGGTAACCTGCATCCAACCGAATGCTACTTGATTCTTCCTTCCCTGGAAAGACACAAGTCTTGCGTGGTTCATTACAACCCACACCTTCATTGTCTTGAAATCCTTACACAACTTGATGATACAGCCTCTACCTCGCTCTCAAATGTCGGGGGATTCGGATTGATTCTGACAAGCATCCATTGGCGGGAAGCATGGAAATATGGCGAGCGCGCTTTCCGCTACTGTAATCATGATGCCGGGCATGCCATGGCCGCACTTCGTTTTTCAGCGAACTTGTTGGGCTGGCGGATGCGCCATCTTCCACAAATCGATGACGGAAGCTTGGATTCCTTTA
Source organism: Nitrospinia bacterium (assembly GCA_029261755.1). Taxonomy (GTDB): domain Bacteria; phylum Nitrospinota; class Nitrospinia; order JACRGO01; family JACRGO01; genus JACRGO01. The sequence continues at coordinate 5,475 of JAJDAS010000189.1, read as the reverse complement.
TGGGATTTGACGCCATGGATTGGATTAAGTGGGAAGAAGAACGCATCGACTGCCTATGTTGGCTAAACGCAGGCGAAATTTCCGTTAGCAAGGTAAAAGAGTTTTTCCAGGCCTGTAGAACGGGGAAAATTATTTATCAGCCCAATAGGTTAAGCCGTGAACATGATGAATGGGAAATTATTCACGATGTATCCCAGGCAATTTGTTCCACCTGGCATGACCCACATCGAATGATCCCTCGAAAACCCCTTGCACCGCAATATAGGGATTCACCCGTTTCCGCTCAGTCTATTATTAGACGTCGCCGTAGCGCCCAAGCCTTCGATATTTCCAAAAGCAAGGCTAACCGTTCAACCTTTTTCACTATGCTCGAAAAGACTATCCCAGCGGAACGTGCTCCTTTTGATTGTTTCTCTTATGACGCGGAAACTCATCTTGCGATTTTCGTCCATAATGTCGAAACCCTGGACCCCGGTCTTTATTTGCTCATACGAAATCCCGGGCATGAGGAAGAGTTGAGGTCTTTGTTATCGGCTAAATTTCTTTGGCGGGAAGTGGAAAGTGGTTTTCCTTTGTATTTACTGCAACCCGGGAATTACCGGAATACAGCCCAACTTGTTAGTTGCCAGCAAGATATCGCAGGGGACAGCGCGTTTTCCCTGGGCATGCTGGCGCGTTTTCAAGCGGTTGTGGGAAATGCTCCCTGGATGTATCCGCGCCTTTTTTGGGAAACGGGAGCCATCGGACAAGTTCTATATCTGGAAGCCGAGGCGCATGGTTTACGGGGAACAGGCATAGGATGTTACTTTGATGATGTAATGCATGATTTACTGGGATTGGAGGATAACATCTATCAGAGTTTATATCACTTCACCATCGGGGTGCCTTTGGAGGATAAACGAATTCAAACCATTGCGCCTTATTCCCATTTATCCCGACAAACCTGAAGACCCTCTTTAACTTTTCAATGTTTGAGAAAAAAATTTTGTCCATGCCTGTGTTTTCTTTAGAAATATACTCATGGAACTTCGCACCAGCCCACCATTAGGATGCATCTAAGTTAATACAAAAAGATTAAACCCTGTCAAACCTTTCATCATCTTAAATACAAGAGCAAATTTCAAGATCCTTCTTATATGGCCTTTCCTTCGGGTACTTTAAAGGGAAAAATCCATTCTGATGAAATGTTTACCAAAAAATATTTATTTCTTTTTGTTGTTTTAGCAGGTTTATCTTGCGACTCTCCTCTAACGGAAACACTGAGTAAATCCATGGATGATAAAAAGCCCAACCGCCTGATCCACGAAAAAAGTCCATACCTGCTGCAACATGCTTACAATCCCGTGGATTGGTATCCGTGGGGACCGGAGGCCTTCGAAAAAGCCGCCAGGGAAAACAAACCCATATTTCTTTCCATTGGATATTCCACCTGCCATTGGTGTCATGTAATGGAGCATGAAAGTTTTGCCGATCCGGAAGTAGCCAGGCTTTTAAATGATACCTTCATTTGCATCAAAGTGGATCGGGAAGAGCGGCCGGACATTGATGATGTCTATATGACCATTTGCCAGTTAGTAACCGGAAGCGGAGGGTGGCCCCTGACCATTTTCATGACCCCGGACAAAAAGCCTTTTTTCGCCGCCACCTACATCCCAAAGAACAACCGTTTTGGTCGCACGGGTTTAATGGACCTCATTCCAAAAATCAAAGAGTTGTGGCAGACCAAAAGAAATTCATTGCTGGAATCCTCTGAGAAAGTTGCCGATGTTCTGACTCAAGCAAACCACGGTTCCCCCGGAAAGGAATTAACGGAAGATACTTTAAAGAGCGCCTTTCAGTATTTTTCTGACAATTTCGATTCTCATTATGGTGGCTTTGGGCAGGATCAAAAATTCCCCACTCCGCACAACTTTTTATTCTTGTTGCGTTATTGGAAACGAACCGGAGATGCTCATGCCTTGGAAATGCTGGAAAAGACCTTGGTCAAAATGAGACAGGGAGGGATTTTCGATCATATCGGTTTTGGATTCCACCGATACTCCACTGACCCCCAATGGCTGGCGCCGCATTTTGAGAAAATGCTTTACGACCAAGCTATGCTGGCCATGGCGTACACGGAAGCTTATCAGGCCACTGGGAAAGAGATCTATAAAAATACGGCCCGAGAAATTTTCACTTACGTGCTTCGTGATATGACCGCCCCTGCCGGGGGATTTTATTCGGCGGAAGACGCGGACAGCGAAGGGGAGGAAGGGAAGTTTTATTTATGGTCCGTGGATGAAATCCGGCATATTTTAGAACCGGACGAAGCGGACCTTGCAATAAAAACCTTTAACATGGAAGTCGGGGGTAATTTCATAGACCAGACAACGGGCGAAAATATCGGGAGCAATATTCCTCACTTAATAAATGATCTTTCCCTCATCGCCGAGGAATGGGAAGTGAGCGAGTCAGACCTACAATCCCGCCTGGGAAAGGCCCGCCAAAAACTTTTTTCAGCCAGGAAAAAAAGAATCCATCCTTTGAAAGACGACAAGGTCCTGGCGGATTGGAATGGATTGATGATAGCAGCCTTTGCCAAAGGGGCAAGGGTATTCCACGAAGCCGAATATCAAGAGGCCGCTCAAAAAGCGCTGGATTTTATTTTTGAAAAAATGCGTAATACAGACGGTGGACTCATGCATAGGTTCCGTGAGGGAGAATCCGCAATCCCTGCCTACCTGGATGATTACGCCTTTCTTATTTGTGGACTGCTGGAGCTTTATGAAACAACATTCGAGGTTGCCCATCTCGAAAAGGCGTTGGAGCTTACCCATTATCTATTGGAACATTTCGACGATAAAAAAAACGGAGGGTTCTATTTTACGGGTGATGACGCGGAGCGTTTGTTGGTACGGAAGAAGGAAATTTATGATGGGGCGATTCCGTCCGGGAATTCCGTCATGATGCTAAACTTGCTCCGTCTGGGGCGATTGACCGGCAATCCCGAATTTGAGGAGATGGCCAATCGATTGACCAAGGCTTTTTCCGGCACCGTTGAAAAAAATCCTTATCCTTTTACCATGTTGTTGACAGCCCTGGACTTTGCCATTGGGCCATCCTTTGAAGTGGTGATTGTGGGAGACCCTGACGCTGATGACACACAGCAAATGGTGAAAGCCCTACAAAGCCGGTTTATCCCAAACAAGGTAGTACTGTTACGGGCGGCGGATAAAGAAAATCCACCGGTTACCAATATCGCAGAATTCACGAAAAATCTAACGGCGATAGAAGGCAAGGCCACGGCCTATGTTTGTTTGAATTTCCGTTGCGAACTTCCTACTACGGATGTTAACGCTATGCTAGAGTTACTGAATGTGGGGGCATAGATTGTTGAATGGAAAAACAAATAAACCTTGCCTGAACTATGATCATCTAAATTAGCACATTAATAAAGGAAATGTTGATGAATTCTCAGGACCTTGTGCTGCGTATTGAAAAATTGAATGAAATCGGAGTAGCCCTTTCAGCCGAAAAGGATACTACCAAGCTACTGGAGATGATCCTGGAAGGGGCAAAAGGAATTACCAACGCGGATGGGGGCACTTTATACAGCAAAACCGAGGAAGGTAAGCTAAAGTTTGAAATCATGAAAACGGACTCGCTCGGAATAGCCTTGGGCGGCGCTTCCAAAAAACCAATACCATTTCCACCGCTCCCACTGCATGATGACTCCGACAGGCCCAACAAGGACAAGGTTGTCGTATGCGCCGTGCTAGAGGAGAGAACCATCAGGATCCCTGACGCCTACTCTGCCACAGGCTTTGATTTTACCGGGACAAAGGCCTTTGATAAAAGCACGGGTTACCGGTCCAAATCGTTTTTAACCATTCCCATGAAAAATCATGAGAATGAGATCACTGGCGTTTTACAACTTATTAACGCCAAGGACGAAATAACCGGGGAAACTATTTCATTCTCTCACGCAGATGAACACCTTGTGGAATCCCTGGCCTCCCAGGCCGCCGTAGCCATAACCAACAAACAACTGATACATGCACAAAGAAAACTCTTTGAGTCCTTCATCCAGCTCATAGCCTCCGCAATCGATGATAAATCACCTTACACAGGTGGACATTGCGAGCGGGTACCCGAAATAACTATGATGCTGGCGGAAGCGGCAAACAAAAAAAATAGCGGGCCTCTAAAAGATTTTTGCATGAACGAAGAAGAAAAGTATGAGCTAAAGATCGCCGCTTGGCTCCATGATTGTGGTAAAGTGACGACCCCGGAATATGTGGTGGACAAATCCACCAAACTGGAAACGATCTTCGACCGAGTCCATTTGCTTGATACCCGTTTCGAGGTTTTAAAACGCGACGCCGAAATAGATTTATTAAGAAAAAAAATCGCCGCGCTGGAGGCCGGTAAAAGTTTTAACGGATTGGAAAGAGAATATAAGGAGAAGATAGAGACATTTGAAGCAGACAAAAAATTTATCAATGAATGCAACTTTGGCGGCGAATTCATGTCCGATGAACTCAAGGAAAGGGTCAATAGTATTTCCCGGTATAAATGGATTGGATCCGAGGGCAAGGAAGAGAATTTTCTATCAGAAAATGAAGTCGATAACCTGAACATCAGCAAGGGCACCTTAACCCCTGATGAGCGTCAGGTTATTAATCACCACATTGAGGTCACGATCAAGATGCTTGAACAATTGCCTTACCCAAAAAATCTGCGCAGTGTGCCGGAATTTGCCGGAGGACATCATGAACGAATGGATGGAAAGGGATACCCAAGAGGACTGACCAGGGACCAAATGTCGGTTCAGGCACGGATCATGGGAATTGCGGATATCTTTGAGGCTTTAACCGCCAAGGATAGGCCGTATAAAAAAGGAAAAACTCTGTCCGAGTCCTTGCGCATACTGGGTTTTTTCAAACAGGACAACCACATAGATCCGGATCTTTTTAACATATTCATTGATCAGAAGGTATACCTCCAATATGCGGAACAGTTCCTGAGCCCGGACCAGATCGATGAAGTGGATCTGTCTAAAATACCCGGTTATATACTTCCTGAAAAAAGGGAAGTTCAGGTGGAGTATGGCTATAAAAAGGCTGCGTAAAAAAGTAGTTTTTTCTACAAGTAAGAACCTACATAGGGACTAACGAGACTGAGATTTCGGAGTCGGTTCCAAAAGAACGGGAATTCGCTTAGTTCTTCCCCCGGGAGTTATCGGTTTCATTTACCCTGTTTCTATCTTTTAAGATCAGCTCAACCTTCCCGCAATTTCAAACCTTCTTACCTTCCTTGTCATCTAAATTATAAAAGGGACTATTTTGTCTTTAGTTTTTAGGAATAGCTCAAGAATAACTTCGCCATTTTGGAATTAGAAATTTTATACTTGATCTTTTGAAAACAAAGATCCCGACAATCTCCTTCAGCTAATATGCCTATAAAAACAATGAGTTAGGCTAAGTTTCGGCAGAC
>JAJDAS010000188.1 GCA_029261755.1 Nitrospinia bacterium | reverse complement strand
ATCGAAACCAATCCTCGAAGCAACAAGGAGTTGAAGCAAGAGCTTGAGGCGGAAGAGCGGCGCTGTAATGTAATAAGCTTTGAAATGCCTAAAGCAAGACGCTACGACGAAAGGTCAAATGTTGAAAGAGTTAATGGCCGGCTAAAAGATGAGTTTGGAGGCAAGATGGTTTGGGTCCGTGGTCATACGGATGACGCATTTAATGTTTGGCATAATAGCATTGACAGCGGACCAGCTTATCCGGTTCGTGACATAGCCTCTGTTCAGCCTGAAAATATTAACTTAACAAATAGTTATTATCCTTGTTGCTCCGATGCTGCGATTGTTTCTGCAAGAGGCTCGCAAACAAATATCAACCAGAGGCATCAGAAGAGCTGACCGGAATCATTGAAGAATCACATATGAATGCCGACAGCCCAAACTTGGAATGAATTATGGCATATTTACTTGATACGAACCATTGTATTTACCTAATGAATGGGTGGAATAATCCTGAAGATAAACTTAGCAATCAGGAAAGAAATACTGTAGTACCATTCAGCAAAATTGGAAATAAGGTGATTTATACGTTTAAAGCATCTATTGGTGAGCTTATTTACGGAGTGCAGCGATCTAAAAGAAAGGAACATAACCTACGGAAATTGAAATCACTTCTATTAGCTGTTCCACCAATTCCAGTAACCAGAAGTGTCTGGGCGGTTTACGAACAGACGAAAGCTAAGTTTATGAGGTTGGAAAGGTAACACCTGACATTGATCTTCTAATTTCTTCAACATCGAAATATTATGATTTGGTCCTCGTAGAAAATGATAGGCATATGAACAATCTGCCGGAACCATTCGTTCGAGAAAATTGGGCTGGAGTATAACAAAGAGCTGGCAAATATTTTCTGGCTGGATCACAGGAATAACCGGATAAAATGAAACCTTAGTACCAGAATAAGAACACTACGCTTTCAGTATAGCCAAAGCCTGTTCGTTCTGTGCCTCCGCCATATACGGAATACCGGTCTCTTCCGCAGTTTCCTTATTCGCCGCCATTAAATCGGATCGATCAATTTCGGAAAGTTTGAATTTTCTGGCCCCGGCCATAAACTGTTGCAATCCACAGCTTAGCTTATCCGCGTAATTATACATACAGACCGCCCCCAAGGGGAGCTTCTTCATTTCGTCTTTGCCTATTTTATCGGAAACAGCTTCCCAACCTGCAAAGATCTCTTCAGGAATCCGCCCGTATGCATGAACGGATGGTGGAAGCTCATCCCAGTTGCCATGCACATTCTTTTTTCTTTTTGGGCGGAGAGCGCCCTCGATGTTGCTGCCCAGAAAGCCCGGGATCATGGGGGCTCTTCCCATGCATACCAGCTTGGCATACGGAGCGCCCAGTGCAATTGCCTTGAAAATATGGTCCTCTCGTGCGAATCCTCCAGCAAAGGAAAGATCAGGAACTTCATGTCCTTCTGCTTCGAGAATTTTTGCATATTCATGCGCTTTCGCATGCAACGACAGGGATGGAACACCCCAGTGTTCCATCATATTCCAGGGACTCATCCCGGTGCCGCCACCCGCTCCATCAATGGTTAACAGGTCAAGTTTTGCATCGGCGGCATAGCGTAAAGACATGGCAAGGGCTTCCATTCCATATGCCCCAGTTTTCAGGGAAATCCGTTTGAAACCGATACTCCTCAAGTGTTCAACAGATTTCATAAAATCTTCCTGAACTTGAGCAGGCGTGTTTAAATTGGTTGCGCCCAACCTGCTGTGTCTTGCAAATGCTTTTACTGCTCCCCGGCTAAAAGCCATTTCCACTACAGGATCAAAGGGATCAGGGTCAACAATATATCCACGTTCTTTCAAGAACTTTGCATATTCCAGGGAGGTGACCTGAATTTCTCCGCCAATGTTTTTAGCTCCCTGCCCCCACTTTAGTTCAAGAATAATTCTGTCCCCATATTTATCAATGAGGTATTCAGCAACGCCGTTTCGGGTATCCTCCACATTTGTTTGCACAAAAACAGCGCCGTAACCCTCATAGTAACGCAAAAAGATATCAATACGTCTTTCCAGTTCAGGTGACGATTTCACTTTGCCGTCTTCAATGCGGGATTCTCTGTCCACGCCAACAACGTTTTCCCCAATAACGATGGGAAATCCGCAGAGAGCGGCGCCCACCGCGAAAGAGTTCCAATATTTTGCTGCGATAATGGTTGAGCCTAAAGCTCCCGTCATAATCGGAAGGCGGCATTTCACTTTGATTTCATTACCAAAAGTTGTTTCTATATCTACATTAGGAAATTTACAGCAATCAGATTTACAGCGTTCTTCTTCCGTAACTCCTTTCGCTCCATATGCATATCCTTGAATTCTTAAAGCATGATATCCAACGCCTAAAGACGTTGTGTTTGCGGAACCGGCGGTGATATTTCCAAAATCTCTTGGATAAATCATCTCCCGGCCTCGGAGCGATGACAACCAGGTTTCACATTTACCTTTACAACTGGAATCACACCTGCTGCAAAGCCCGGATTCGCAAGGTTCCCCTCTGTTGGATGTTCCTAATGCGTCATTTTTTTTTGGCCATTGAATCATTGAAGCCTCCTTTGAAAAGAATCTCTTTTTGCAGTTTTTTTGTTTAGCGGAGAGCAGCGCAAAGCGCTAATCGTCTCGCGCTTTGCGCTATCCCTTCGGCAGGGTGGCGTAAAATACGGTACCTTCTCCCTGGGTGACTTCCAGGGTTAGGGAGCCACCGTGGGCATCCATGATGGCTTTACAGTAGGGAAGACCCAGCCCGGTGCCTTTTTCGCCGGCGGTGCCCCTGGTGGAGGTTTTGATCTCTTGTTTGAATATATTCGGCAGGATTTTTTCGTTGATGCCCGCGCCCGTATCTTTCACTGCGATGGTGGTGGACATATCTTCCGGGGTAAGGATCACTACCCGGCTTTTTGGTTTACTAAACTTGATGGCGTTGGAAATCAGGTTGTGCACCACGGATCCAAATAGTTCACGGTCGGCGAAGAACTTCCCGGGCTTTACCTCGTTGATAAGCTCGATCTCTTTTTCCTTTGCCATTTGATCCACGCGTTCAATAATTCCAGCCGTTAGTTCCTGTACGTCAACAAACTCCTTGTAAACCTCCAACTCACCACTGCTCATCCTCCCCAAATCCAGCAGTTTATCGATCATATTGAGCATGCTTTTCGCGCTTTTTTGAATAATGTCGAGGAATTTCATATGCTTTCCCGGGACAGGGCATGCCTTATCTTCCATCATCAGCTCTATAAACCCCAAAATGGACATAAACGGATGTCTGAGGTCGTGCACCACCAGGTTTACAAACTGGTTTTTCAGTTTCGTGGCCTTTTCCGCAATATTCCTTTGCTTTTTCATTGCCTGTTCTGCTTTCTTACGTTCCACAAGTTCAACCTTTAATTTCTTATTGGCTTCGCCAAGTTCCTGGGTCCTCTGTTCCACTCTTTCTTCCAGGGTATGGCTATAGTCTTCCAACTGGGCATATAGGTTCGCGTTTTCGATGGAGTTGGCTATTTGAGAAGACAAAAGTTTCAGGATCTTCAGTCGATCTTCCGTGAAAGCCCCAATGGTGCGGTTGTTCTCCAGGTAAAGAATCCCGGTCAATTTTCTTTGATGAATGATGGAGGTGCATAAGATGGACCTGGGCAGATTTTTCTTAATATAAGGATCGTTGGTAAACCTTCCTTCATGGGCAGCATCATCCAGGACCACGCTTTCCCGGGTTCTTTTCACATAGTGGACCACGGCTTCGGATAGGTCCGGGTTGGAATCCACTGGAATGGACTGCATAACAGTAATCTCTTCCTTATCCACCCCTCCCTCCGCCTCCACCATCAACTTGCCATCTTTTTCCAGAATGAGAAACCCTTTTTGGGCGCCGGCGTTTTCGATGACAATTTTCATCAACCGCGCCAGCAGCTTTTCCAGCATGATTTCACTGGAGATGGTTTGGGAAGTTTTGATTACCGAGGTAAGGTCCAATTCACTGGCGCTTTCCGAGCCGGTGGAAGTGCGGGAGCTGGATGATGATGATGAAGTGCTGGTATCCAGGAGTCCCGCCCGGATGCTTACGGATGTTCCGGGGAAGTGTTGGGAGTACTTTTCATCCAACTGCTTAACCTTAAAGGTGGCGCCCCACTTGAGGTAGCCAAAGCGGGCTTCTCTCATGTAGGCCATGGCAATTACATGGAATCCCTTGGCAAGGAAGAATTTCGCGGCCAGTTCATTGGCAATGGCGTCGTCCTGGATAAATTCGTTGGTTCGCGCAGAGTTGACGGCCTCTTCGTAAAGCTTCATGGCTTCTTGCTCTTTTCCTTTGATACGGGCCATTTCAGCGGCAACCAGTTGGTATTGGTGGAGGAAGTTTTCAGGACAGTTCTGGGCCCATTTTTTCATCTTTCCCTGGTTTTTCGCTAAAACTTTCCAGTACCTCCTTTTTTCTCCAGAGGCGGCATTGGGGTAAAGGGCCACCAAGGTGAGGGAGTAATAAAAATAGTGCGTGGGTACGAAGACCTGGCCCATGGAGACGTTGATAATTTTATCCGATTCCACCGCCATTTCATGGGCCTCCGCAAATTTTTCGAAGAGATAAAGCGTTTGGCATTTATTAATGTAATACCAGGAAACCGGCACCTGTTCGCTGCTCTTTTTCATGGCTTCCAGGTGCAACTCCTCATCGAAATTATCATTTCCGAAACTGCCAGGTTCATTGGTACCGCCCTGGAGACTCAAAACTTTTTGCTGTGTTAAAAAAAAGAAGTTGGCGGTGTCGTAGTCTTTTATCCTGTTGGCGAAATCCAGATATTTTTGAGCCTCTTTAAACAGATCATCCAGAGGTTCTCCTTTTACGGTGAGCGTAAAGATGAGGGCATCTGCGGAATATCCGGCGAAAATCAGGTTCCCGCAATCCAGGGAATGCTTATAAGCCTTTAAACAAAAGTCCAGGTTCGTTCGGACATGGCTTCTCCAGATATTTAAGAAAATGCCGAACATGCTGTGGCATTTTCCCATGAAATTGATATTGTTGAATTTTTGGCTTACCTCCAAAGCCAGTTTTCCGAACTCGTACCCGGCCTTGTATCTGCCGAAACCGGAACCAATGATAAGCCCGAAACAGCTATACGCATAGGAAGAGACGTTGGCGTTGCCATACTGCATGGACATGTTAACCATTTTCATGGTTACCAGGGCCAGAACGTCCTGGCTGGTAAAGTAGGCCGGAACCGTCATGTTCATCAAAAGACCCATAACGGACAATTTATCCGGATCACCCATCTCCGGTAAGTGGACCAGATCTTCTATTTTTTTCTTGCGAAGCTTTAGAATGATTTTCAGCAATTCTGGAACGATGTTTATGGGTCCGGGTTTGGAGGGTATGGCTTCTCCGAACAGTTTCAGGCCCTCTATCCCCAATTCCACCGCTTTATGGTTTTCCCCGCGATTGGTGTACAGGACCATCTTTAAATTGTAAACCCCGGCCTTTTCTCGTTTGGTTTGCGCGTTATGCAAAATGATATCAAAGAATTTGTCCGCTTCCTCGAAACGTGCACAAAGATATTCGCATTCCGCACGTTCCATATGGAGGCTCAGCATCAGGCGGTACCGGGTATGCCAACTATTTTCCTCAAGCAAATCCATGCCGGTGGTTAAATATCTCATGGCGGGTTCATAGGCGGTGGAGGCCTTGGCTTTTTTTCCGGCGATGAGGTTCAGCTCCACCAGCTTCAATCTTTCCTCCGGGTCCGTCACCAATCCCACGCTGAAGTTGAGTTGCTTGAGAATATCGAAAATCGCTTCTTCCAGTTCCTCTGGCTTGGTGTTGTTCAGGATAAGCCGTCCGATTTTCAGGTGGGTCTTCTTCTTTCGATCGTTGGGGATCATGGAATACGCGGCCTGCTGAACACGGTCGTGCAGAAATTTGTAAACGATAGTTTCAGGATCGGGAAGCTTAAGCCCCAGCGCTTTGGAAAGGTCCGAAGCCGTATATCCATAATCCGAGATGTTAAGCAGCAGACCCTCTCTGAGCAAACCCCACAGTTCGGGCTCCACCTCGGCCTGGGACTTTTCATTGACAATACAGAGGGTTTTCAAATCGAATTTGTTGCCGATACAAGCGGCCATTTTCAGGGTTTCCTGAATATTCGCAGGGAGTTTTTGGATTTTTGCCACCATGAGGTTGATAACATTGTCGGTAAATCCCTTCTCTTCAATTTTTCTCAAATCCCATTGCCAGCATCGCCCACCTGAATCAAATGCCAGCAACCCTTCTTGATGAAGGGTAATCAAAAATTCCTTGATGAAAAATGGATTCCCCCCGGTCTTTCGGAGCACCAGTTCCGCCAGGGATTTGGATTGCTCCTCTTTGCATTTCAAGGTATCCGCAACTAACTGCTTCATGTGGCTAAATTCCAGTGGCTTCAGGGATATTTCATGAATCACTGCATCCTGCTTTTTCATTTCATCCAGGGTCCACAACAGAGGATGGGTTTTGTCCACTTCGTTGTCCCGATAGGCACCCATCACCAGCAGATACTTGGTCTCCGGGTCGGAAATAAGGAGTTGGATCAATTTCAGCGAGGAGGAATCGGCCCACTGCATGTCATCGAGAGAGAGTACTAGGGGATGTTCCGCCCTGGCAAAGACCCGAACAAAATCCAGAAACACCTTGTTAAAGCGGTTTTGCGATTCAGCGGAGGGCAACTCCGGTGCTGGAGGCTGTTTGCCGATGATCAGTTCCACTTCGTGGATTACATCGGTAATAATCCGTCCATTGGGGCCAAGGGCCATGAGCAGCTCTTTTTTCCAGGACTCCACCTTTGCCTCTTTTTCCGTGATTAGTTGCCGAATCAATTCCTGGAAAGCCCCGACCAAGGAGGCGTGAGGATCGTTGCCTTCGTACCTGTCAAACCTCCCGGATAGAAAATATCCTCTATCCCTCACCACCGGTTTATGAATTTCCTGGATAAGCGCCGATTTGCCGATTCCCGGATCACCGGAGATCAGCATTAACTCGGCGGACCCCTGGCTTATTCTGTCAAAAACCGTGGCCAACGTGGATACCTCCTTCTCTCTCCCGTATAACTTTTGGGGAATTTGAAAGGTATCGGAAACATAACTTTGCCCCGGAGGAAAGTCTTCGATCTTCAAATTGGTTTTCCATTGCTTCAAACACTCCTCCAGGTCCATTTTGATGCCATAGGCGCTCTGGTATCTGTCCTCGGCGGCTTTGGAAAGGAGTTTCATCACAATGTTGGAAACCGTTTTTGGGATTGCTTTATTAACTTCATTAGGAGGTGTGGATTGTTTGGCAATGTGGCAGTGGACCAGTTCCATGGGATCCAGGCTTCTGAACGGCAGTTTGGAGGTCAACATTTCATAGAAGGTGACCCCCAGGGAATAGAAGTCCGACCTGCAATCCACATCCCGGTTCATTCGTCCCGTCTGTTCCGGGGACATGTAAGGGAGCGTCCCTCCCATTTTATTGGGATTGACGATCTTTTGGTTTTCCACGGAAAGGAGGGAGGCGATGCCGAAATCGGTGATTTTTACCTGGTTGGTTTTCGGATTGACGATGATATTGGCGGGCTTCAGATCCTTGTGGATAATATTTTTTTTATGGATTTCTCCCAGTATTTCAGCAAGGCGAAGGCCAATCTCCAAAAAATCCTTTATGTCCATCCCTTTTTTTGGTCCGCCGGTTTGGCCCGCAGAGGCTTTAGATGAGGGATCACTGGGTGTGATGAACTCCTTCAGGGGCTTGCCGCCGAAATCTTCCAGCACCAAGGCAATGCTGCTTTGGAAATTTTCCAGTCCATAGGATTTGACCACCCCTTCCAGTTCCAGGCTGCCGCAAACCTCATATTCGTGTTTGAGCCGCGCGATATCGCTTGAGGTGGGGTACTCGGCTTTGAGAATCTTCAGGATCACCGGTTTTTCGTCATGGCTCCTTAAACCACGGTAGATGACCTTTTTGCTACTTTCGTAGATTTTTTCCTGGATTTCGTAGGCTGGTGAGGAGAGCATTTGGGTTGCGGTCCCGCCGCGTATTTGAGTTTTGGTGGGTATGATTTTTTTTAATCATGCCCTTAAATATCACGGGTGTCAAGCATCGAGAGTTTCTCAGTAATTACCTAATTATTTTAGCCATCACTCTGGCAAAGCCCAAGATGGAGCATCCTATCGGAGAAAGATGGAACGATGATCTTTATTAAGGTAAACTATGCCACCTGGAGACCTGAATCCCGCGAAAAGACACGTGAAAAAATAGTTTCCTAGGAATCGACCCTATTCCTCAAAGAGTCCTACTTTCTAGCCTGAAACTCTCTAGTCTTTCTTGACTTCAACAAAGTCCGTATAATAGATTAATTAAGGCTTAAGATCGTTAAATACCCGGTTTATAAATACTTTTCCTCTTTCGTTTGGAGAATTTCTTGCTGGAAAAAAAAATCGGTTTTGTGGGGGCGGGAAACTTGGCGGAGGCCCTGATCAAGGGGATTCTAAAAGGTGGGCTCGTCCCGCCCGGGAATGTTTTCGCCTCGGATGTTCGCGGTGAACGCCTGGAAGATTTGGCCAAAACATACGGCATTTTCACCACCAACCAAAACCGGGAGGTGGTTGAGAAATCGGATCTGGTGATTCTTGCCGTGAAGCCTCAAACCATGCAAGGGGTCTTGGGGGCGCTTGCCCCGGCGGTGGATGAGTCCAAGCTGGTCATTTCCGTTGCCGCCGGCGTTCCGATTTCCACCATGGTTTCCCTGCTGGACCCGGCTGGGAACAAAGGCCTGAAGATCATCAGAGTGATGCCCAATACGCCTGCCCTTGTTCAGGAGGGCGCTGCGGCTCTGGCTAAGAGCCCATCTGCTTCTGAGTCCGATCTCGACACAGCATTGAAACTCTTCAACGCCGTGGGTAAGACCGTGGTGGTGGAAGAGTCCCTCATGGATGCGGTCACCGGACTGAGCGGTAGCGGCCCAGCCTATATTTGCCTGGTGCTGGAGTCCCTTGCAGATGCTGGTGTGAAGATGGGCCTTCCCAGGGATATTTCTTTCAAACTTTCGCTTCAGACCATCCTGGGAACGGTGAGGCTTATCGAAGAGACCGGAAAACCTCCGTCGGAGTTGAGGGAGATGGTTACTTCTCCGGGAGGGACTACCATCCATGGATTGCATGCGCTGGAGAAGGGGAAACTAAAAGACACCATCATCAACGCGGTAGAAGCCGCTACCCAAAGAGCTAAGGAACTGGGGAAAGAGTGAAGGGGAAGAGCATGGAGTGATGGAGTGATGGAACATTGTTTTTAAATGAAGGTTTTTGAAACATCTTTCCAGTACTCCAGCACTCCATGGTTCCATTGTTTGGCAACAAAGCGCCTAAAAGCATCAAAAACCGATATTTTTCGACTGCATAAATTGACACCATTCACTTTAATTAGAGGCAACTATGTATATTATGGCTAATTTTCTTAACGCTTTTGCAAGCATCCTGGATATTGTTCTAAACATTTTTATGTGGATTGTCATCATCCGCGCCCTCCTCACCTGGGTGAACCCGGACCCCTATAATCCCATTGTACGAGCGCTCCACCAGGTTACGGAGCCTGTGCTTTACCAGGTCCGTAGATACCTCCCCGTTGCTGCGGGCGGGATCGACTTTTCTCCCATCGTGGTCTTTTTGGCCATTATTTTTCTGCAAGCCTTTCTGGTCCAGACATTGAGAGACATTGCTTTTCAGTTGCATTAGAGGAAACCTTCCATGCGTTTTTCGTCCCAGGAGATCAAGGAACAGAAATTCAAAAAGAAGATGAGGGGATTGGACCCCGAAGAGGTGGACGTCTTTGTCCATATGGTGGCGGACGACTTTGATGAATTCGAGAAGGAGAACAAGACTCTAAAAAATAAGATCAAGGACTATAAGCTGGAAATCGAGGCCCTCCAAAGATCAGAAAAAAATTTAAAAGCCACGTTGGAGGAGATGAAGAAAAACACCCCCACCCTGGAAGCGGTGGAAAAGGAAGGGCGGGAGATACTTTTGAGCGCCAAGCAAAAGGCGAAAGAAATAAAAGATACCGCTATGAATGAGGCAGTGGCCCTGGAAAAGGAGATCAACAAAATCCGCACCTTGAAAGACCGCCTCCAAAAAGGCGCGATAAACGCTGGTGGGGGACCTTAAGGAAAGTGAACGACTACTCCACCTGCGTGGAAGAGATATCTGACGGCCTGAAGGTAAGCGTAAAAGTCCAGCCGCGAGCCTCAAAAAACGAAATCGGGAACATTAGGGAAGGCGCTCTTCAGATCAAGCTCACCGCTCCTCCTGTGGACGGCTCCGCGAACAAACTGCTGATACAGACCCTCTCGAAAAAACTAAAACTCGCCAAATCCTGCATCGAAATTCTGTCCGGGGAAAAAAGCCGACACAAACGCATTTTTATCCAAGGCATCACCATGCCGGATTTTCAAAAGGCGCTGAACTAAACCGTCATTGAAAAGCGTCATTGGAAAGGCAAGAACGTCATTAGAAAAACGTCATTGATGGTCATTTGGCTTCGCCGTCATTAGTCATTTCAATGCCTCAATGTTTCTTCACTATCATCAGAGAAAGATAGTTTGCGTCCAGCTTTTTCAACTCCTCCGGGTCTCTTATGATCCGCTCCTCTCCCGATCCGCACCTTTCAACATAGACAAGTTGATTCTTTAACCCTAGCCTTTCGATTTTTTTCAACAGTTGAGGCAACACCTTGTTCACTTTCATGAAGACCACGGTATCGAATTTCTCCAGAACTTCCTCCACCTTATCCATGTCATAAACGGAGGGCAAGATGGCCAGCCTGGCTTCACCGTGTACCAGGGGAAATTCAGCAGCGGCGGCGGAGGCGCAAAAAGAGGTGACCCCCGGCACGATGGTAATGTTTTCCCTGGGGACCTTTTTTATCACCCTGGTATACAGATAGATGAAGGTGCTGAAGAAAAAGGGATCTCCTTCCGTGATGAAGGCCGAGTCCATGCCCTTGCCGCAGACCTCCAAAACCTTTTCCGCCGCCCTGTCCCAGTTGGGTATCAGCTCTGCCTGATTTTTCTTCATAGGGAAGAGGAGGTCGATCCGCTCCTGTTTGGAAAAGTCCAGATAACGTTCAGCGATTCCCAGGGCGTAGCTGTCCTTTCCCTCCCGGCTGACGGGAACGAAAACCACCGGCACGGACTTCAATACATTGAGGCCCTTTAAAGTAATGAGTTCCGGGTCGCCGGGTCCTACTCCTACTCCATAAAATTTTCCGTATTTTTTTTGCATGGTTCTTCTTGTCACTCGTTACTTGTCACTTGTCACTTTTTTTACCGTACACAATATACACGGTATTCAAACTCTCCAGCATGGTAAGTCCCTGGATTTCCCGCGATCTTCCGATATTCACCGAGATGATTTCGTGGGGGAATTTCAATCCCTTCAAAACGGTAATGGCCTTGTTCAGGTTTTCCAGGGCAATGACGTTCACCACCAATCTACCACCGTTTTTCAAACGGGAAATCCCTCTTTTTAGAATTTCTTCCATCCCCCCGCCGGTTCCACCCACAAAAATTACGTCCGGGTCCTCCTTGATCTCCTGAAAGCATTGGGGGGCCGTGCCCAAAACGGGAATCAGATGGGACATGGAAAACTTGCGGATGTTTTTTCGTATGTTCTTTATGTCGCCGAGGTTCTTCTCCATGGCGTAGACCTTTCCATCAACAGCGAAGGAGGCCGACTCTACAGAGACAGACCCGGAGCCCGCTCCCACGTCCCAAACGATGGAGTCGGGCCGCACCTCCATTTTGGAGATAGAAACAGCCCGTACCTCCGATTTAGTAATGAGGCCACGGGAGGGTTTTCGTTGGGCGAATTCTTCGTCCGATGCCCCCGTAAAAGGGTGGAGACCTCTTCCTGTTTTCTTTTTTAGCAAGATCACCACGTTGAGGGGAGAGAACTCCATTCCTTGAATTTTCTTAAGCGATCCCCTGGTGATTCTTTCCTTCTCCCCCTCCAGGTTTTCGCAAACGGCACAGATGAAAGTATCGCCCACGCTCTCCATCACCAGGGATGCAACGGCGGAAGGCGTATTTGAGCGGTCGGTGAGAATCCCTATCTTGGAGTATTTTCTAAAGAGGGGAAGCAGGTCATGAAGATTCCCCGCATGGACGCTGGTGAGATGGGCGTCATCCCAGTTCACTCCGATTCGCGCGAAGGCCAACTGGATGGATGATGGATAGGGGAAGAATTGCAATTTGAGGCCGAGAAGGTTTTGCGTCAGGTATTTCCCCAGCCCGTAAAAGAAGGGGTCCCCGGAAACCAGGATGACGATCTTTTTCTCCTTCGACTCCTTTTTGATAGTTGCCAAGACAGGAGAAAGGTGTTTTTTGATGGGAACCTTCCTGCAGGAAAGTTCCGGGAAAAAGGCAAGGTGCCTCTCTCCTCCCATGAGGATTTGTGCTGCTTCTATTTTTTGCAAGGCGGCTTGGGAAAGGAATTCCCTCCCTCCATCGCCCATGCCGATGATGGATATATTGTTTTTCATGCTTAATTTTTGATTCCGTTTTTCGTTTCTGTTATCCGGTTTCCGTTTTATGGCTTGGATTTTTCGATTTTCACGGGCACGTTAAACAGTCACGCCTCACGGGTTTTTGCCCCTTATTCTTAAAGTCCGGCATTCCAGCAATAAGTTAAGTGGCGCTAAATACAGCGGAGCGAGGAATGAGCGCAGATGAATTTAGCACCATCTTGAACGTTTAGTTAGATAATAGGTTTCTTTTTTTTAATAAATAATAATTCATTACTACTAAAAAAAATACAACCATTATAGCTAAAAAACATGAATAAAATGTTGGGGAGGGAAATATTCTTTTAAGAAAGGTAATACATAAACAGGATATTGCAAATATAAAAAAATTTACACTAGCGGCACCCCAAAAAACATTATTATTTACCATATATTCATTATCGCTATTTTTAAGATTTGTATCTTGTTTAGATCCCTGGGCAATTTTATTATCACATTCTTCTAAAATTTTAGCGCTATCTTTGGCTAGATTTCCATGAAATATAGCTGCATCAATCTCAGCAATAATACCTAAAACAATTGCTATAAATAAACATACCCATCCTACTATTAAGAAACCAGGTAAATTAAAGATTTTATCAATAGAAGGAAAGAGCTTATCGACTACGGCAAGAGATATCAATAAAAAAGATGATGAAAGAGTTATTATTAAGTGGATGACACCATACCAAAGTTTATTGCTTGCATCTATATCGTTATAAAATTTGTTACGAGCATTCTCTCGTGTTTTATATAAATCTATCATATGCAAAATTTTAAATAATTTTATCTTACGACCACCGATCACCTGCGCCGAGCAAAAAGCAGATGAACCCTTTGAAATACCCAAAACTTAAATAGCCCAATACCAGCCGAATTACCGACCGCTGCTCGGTATCAGGTGTACCGGATTGTTCGGCGCTGTTTTTCAGATCAACTTTCTTTTAATATGTTTATAACCAAGCTTACAATTGAATTAGTTACACTGTCTTTCAATTTACCTACTTCTGATATTATTAAGCTTTTATTCGCCGTAAATAGTTTTCCTGGGCGGGCAAAACTGCTTATCCGCAATGAACCTGTCTGGAAATCATGAGTGGACAATTCAACAGCCTTTTTGTCGATATACCGGTTTTTGGTAACCTGGCATAGAATCCAATCCCCTTTTCCAGCTGGCGCTAAAACTACAGATGGGCGCAATACAGACTTGGATAAATCAGAAAATGGAAAAGGTATTAATACTACTGAACCTCTTG
>JAJDAS010000187.1 GCA_029261755.1 Nitrospinia bacterium | reverse complement strand
AGCCTGTAGTTTTAATTTTCATGTCTTAACCCTTTGGGTGAAATTGTTTATAATTGAATTGCATCTGTATTGTTCAATTATATCACCATTCTACCGCCAAGAGGGTCTTGTCTTTGACGAAAAATCGCTCAAATTAGGTTAAAGATTTTTATATTTTAGCAAAAATATTCTTTTCAGTATATCGTTTTAACGGTAAAGCATTCTATCTTTCAGCGGATAAGCGTACCCTTTTCCGTGTCCCATCCCCGGATAGTGTTATCGTTGGACCCCGAGGTCAGGCTCCTGCCGTCCGGCGACCAGGCGATCCCGAAGATTATACCTTCATGTCCCCGGAGGGTGTGGCGGAGGGTTAGGCCTTTTGGGTGTTTAGGGTTCAAGGTTCTGGGTTCCAGGTTCAGGGTTAAAAAACATTGATCCTTGATTGTCAGTTGGCTTCGCCGTCATTAGGTCATTGCCAATTGCCTTCCGGCTTTTACGCGTTACTCGTTGCCTGTCTTTCCTACCACACGCTCTATCTCCAAAATAAACTTTTCTGCGGAACTAATCTGACTTTCAGCCTCCTCTTTGGAAATGACGAAAAAATCACCGTAGTCCGCTTGTTCCCTATAAAGCTTGGCTCTTTCAATCAATTTGCTCATCCTTGAGTCTCTCTTTTGCATTTTCCATTCTGTGGGAAACCAGGGCATTTTTTGGATCGGCGTTTGACATCACAGGACAACCCCCTCCACTTCAACAGCCAAAGGGAAAGAGGCCGACATTTCCAAATTTGTTTTGTATTCCCCGTGGCTGAAAACAACGGGAGAAACGGACGCATTATGTTCCAGGTTGACCTCCGACGTTATCCCGGCCACTGTACCCATTATGCCCATTGTCCTTTCCGTGACAAGGATAAGGATGTCTATGTCGGAATCCACGGCATGGTCTCCGCGAACCTTGGAGCCGAACATCTCCACCTTCACAAGGGATTCGCCCAGAGCTTCCTTTACAGACCTGACAAATTTCTCAATCGCGTCTTTCTCTAAGCTGGTCATGAATCTTAATCTATCATCCATATTTCACCTATTGTATCCGTCCTTTTCTAAAACCTCCGCTAAACCATAACTCACGCTTTCATCCAAGACAATTTTCATGCGGCAGCCATCTTCTCTGCTGACAGATAAGAAGCGTATTCAAGGCATGCCAATATATCCTCTTTAGCCAGTTTTGGGAAATTTTTGATTATGGCGTCATAATCTTCTCCTGCCGCGAGGTGACTAAGGATTATGTGAACAGGTATACGGGTTCCTTTGATGCAAGGCTCTCCGCCACATATTTCGGGATCGGATGAAATTCGTGGGCTCATATTTATTCTCCAAAAAAGTTATACTTACCTCTCATTCTCAGGGAGACCCTGGGAACCAGAGGAGTGTGCCTCACTGCCCCTAAAGTATGATTAATAGTACAAAACATCCTTGCTTCGCTTTTTCGTCTTCCGTCTTCTGTCTTCCGACCTCCTGTTTTTCGTCCCTCGTCCCAGCGAAGCGTTCGTCCCTCGGTCTTTATTCCCTCTGCGCCTCTGCGTGAGAAGTTATTTTTATTTAAGGAGTGAATTCAACGTCCTCATAAATTGCTTCTATATTAAACTTGGTGTCAATACCTTTTACCTCAACAATACTTTTTTCCGAATAAGGATGAAGTATCCATTGGCCATCATTGGTTCGTCTGAATGAATCAACGGCAATTTCATTGCTGTCAACCAGGATATATTCCTCTAAACTTGCCAGCTCACGATAGTATGAATTTTTTTTCCCCCGGTCAAAAGCCGCCGTACTCTCAGATAAAACCTCTATGATAAGGCTCGGATGTTTTTTGAAATAATCATTTTCCCGGTCCTTTGCATCGCATGTAACAAGAATATTGGGATAAAAATAACAATTTGCCTTTTCCGCAAGGACTTTCATGTCGGAAAAATAGATCCTACAGGATTTCTCTCTTATTTTGGGGCGAAGTAAGGAAAACAGGTTTCCGGTAATGGTCACATGAGCGTCACTGGCCCCGGCCATTGCGTAAACCTGACCTTCTATATATTCGTGCTTGACCTCACTGATTTTTTCGCCTTCCAAATATTCTTCCGTGGAAATAAATTCAACTTTTTTTGGCATTGCCCTTTTAATTTCTCCTGTTCAGGTAGTTTGCCGGTTAACTATCATATCATATTAATTTATTTAATTTGTTCAATCTCCATTGCCTAAGGAGAAAGCAAAGACCCGAAGTCGATGATGTGGTCAAAAAAGTCCGCCTCTTTAACGGCATCGGATACGCCGTTTACATGCACCAGTACGGGACGAAAAGAGAAGTTTTTGGGGACGCTTATACTCTGGATTTTTCTTTTGACCTCCTCAATCACCGATTTCTGCAAAGGAGATTTCTTAAACTTTATCTCGAAGACATAAAGAGTGTTCCTTTTGGTTTGAATCATATAATCCACCTGACATCCCTTTTGCCTCGTGGTTGAGCGTTGAAAGAAGGGGCTGTCGTTAACAATATTATTGACGTCCATGTTCAAGGTCTTGTGTATGAGGTTCCTGTTGTTCAACACCAGGTTCTCGAATTGGAGTCCCATGACGCCGTCAAAGGATGGAAGACGGATTAAGGTGCCCCGGCGGATTTTGGCGCTATTAGGCTGGATATATTTGAGATAAAACCGGAGGTAGTTGTCGCTGATGCGGAACCGGCTGAATTTTGATTGTGAGCCGTCCTTGATTTTCCATGTGTAGTCGCGTGTTAAGAAACCGGCCAATTCAAGGTCGTCCAGGTATTCACTAAGCACGCCCGATTTATCTCTTCCCACCGATTGAGAAATTTCGTCTATGGATCGGCTTCCGTCTGTTAGCGTCCCGACGATCCGGCGGTAAATGGCGTTTCTTCGTGAAAAGAGATCGGAAAAAATTCGATCAAACTCATTAAACAGCAGACCTTCTTTCCGGAAACAGAGACGCCTGATATTTTCCTCTGCGGAATCCTTGGGTAGAATTTCTTCCAAATACCGTGGAACTCCGCCTGTTACGGATAAGAACATAAATTTTTCATATGCTGAAATGCGGTGGGAGGCGGCACCCCAAAACAGGCTGCATTCATGCAATGGTAGCTCTCCCAAGGTCAGGTCCAGGGAGACCCTGCCCAAAAAGCCCGTGCTGCTCATAATGTTCCGCTCTATCCAACCAGTGAGGGAGCCGTTGAGGATGAGAACCAGCTTGGGGTTTTTTGAAAAGTGCAGGTCCCAGGCGTTTTTGAGTTTTCCCAAAAAAGTTGGGTCCTTGCTTCCTATCCAATTAATTTCGTCGAGCACAATGATCACTCTCCCCTTCTTTGTTTGATCGGCCAAGTGCCACAGCAAACTTCCCCAATCATCTGCCCGGGGTGCAGGCATATTCAATTCCCGGCTAAGTTGGCCTGCAAAATCTTCTCTTTCCTGTTGTGCGGTCAACTTGTCGGAAGGAGGAAGACCGCTAAATGTGAGAGTACGGTGGGGTTTGCCGAATTCCAGAAGCAACCGGCTTTTGCCTATTCGTCTGCGGCCTTTAATGACTACGAGACTCGCGTTTTTTTTATCCAAACGCTCTTTAAGTATATTGAGTTCTTTTTTGCGGCCGTGGAAAGGGGGCATTAGCTCATTCCATTATTTAAGGATGGGTTTTTAGCTTTGAATTCAGCTCTGTTTTTATGGGCGATCAAAATCTATCACCAAATAGGCAAATGTTTGTTTGGTGATGTGTTATTGTGGAAAATAATCTATCACCAAATAGACAAATGTTTGTTTGGTGATGTATTTATGTTGCAAGAACTCTATCACCAAATAGACAAATGTTTGTTTGGTGATGTGTTTATAGTACCCAATATTTAGCGCAGAATCAACATAAACTTTCTTTCATTCCTATACGAATTAAAGCCTCTTAAGTTCTCTTTACAAAGGAGCGACTCCCTTTCAATCCTTGAATATGCTATGATATGGCTAAATTTTTTATCTTTTTCTTAAATGGAAAATAGCTATGCTTGAGGAAAAACCCAGGATACTGATCGTTGACGACGAGCGCCTCAACATTAATGTACTTGGCTCCATTTTGGAGACGGAAAACTACGAAGTCAGTGTAGCGCTCAATGGAGAACAGGCCCTGAAGGCGGCCTCTTCGAAACCTGTGCCGGATATGATCCTGCTGGATATCCAAATGCCGGATATGGACGGATACGAAGTGTGCCGAAGGCTCAAGGAAAGCTCGGAGACCAAGGAAATTCCGGTAATCTTTATTACCGGCTTAACGGATGAAGAGGATGAAAAAAAGGGGTTGGAAATAGGGGCTGTGGACTACATCACCAAACCGTTGCAGCAGCCCATTATCCAGGCACGCGTTAAACTGCATCTGAATTTGAAGAAAGCCAATGAAGAGCTTTTGGTTGCTAAAGAAAAAGCCGAAGATGCCACCAGGCTGAAAGATCAGTTCGTGGGGATGGTGTCCCATGATCTTAGGGCGCCCTTCACCTCTATTCTTGGATTCATGGAACTTATTTATGAGGACAAAAATAATCCTCTCCACCCGGAGCATTATGAAATGATGGGCCGCGTATTAGAAAGTGGAAGAGCGCTACTGAAGATGACGGAAGAGTTGCTAAAGATCAGCAGGTTCCAGACGGGAGAGGTGGCCCTGAAACCGGAATTTTTGGATGCACATTACCTGGTGGACTCCGTTATGGCACACTTTTCCCATCAGATGAAAGTCAAGGAGTTTGAGTTGCGTAATGAGGTCCCCATAAGAACACGGCTATACGGTGACCACTATCTTTTTGGTGAAGTGCTTGTGAACCTGGTTGCCAATGCCGTCAAGTTTTGCGATAAAGGAGATCAAATCACTATCTTCTCTCCACCCGACCAAAAAACAACCATTGCAGTTCGAGACACCGGCATGGGAATTGACGAAGTACAACTCCAGAATCTTTTCCGACAGGACATTCAGACCACAACTTTAGGTACCAAGGGGGAAATTGGTACGGGATTAGGCCTGCCCTTCTGCAATGAAATCATGAAAGCTCATGGAGGAACCCTTACTGTGGAGTCTGCCAAGGGAAAAGGGAGTACTTTTTTCGCACACTT
>JAJDAS010000186.1 GCA_029261755.1 Nitrospinia bacterium | reverse complement strand
TCCACATTTTTGTTTTCCGCAGCCAGCTTGGCCCGATGCCCGTATTCGTCATAAAACTTTTGCAGAATGGGTATGATGTAACCGGTCGTGGCCGTTTCCTGAAATGTTTTGCCACAAATTTGATACTGCCTCAGGCCGTTTGGGGTGGGCTCGATATCGTAACAATGTTCCATCCTTGGAAGCTTATCCCAAATGATTTGGAGCTTTTCATCCTTTTTTACGCTTTTCAGAATATCCAATGTCCGGGAAACTGCGTTAAGCCTGGAGCCCTTGATCCCGTATTTGCTTGCCTGGCGTCGAGAATAACGAATAAACGCATTAAGGTTTTTCGAGTAAAACTTCTCTCTGTTTCCTAAAATCAACTCCCAGGTGTCCGAAGATTCCAGGATCATCTCCGGCGGAGCATGGAGCATATCCATGGCCACCGTCTGTCCATCGCAAGCCATTTTAATAAAATAATGGAGGGAGTAATACTCCGCATCCACATCCTCCGACGTATTTTTTGATTCGTTGCTGCCGGTGGAGTGGTTAATACTTTTTGGGACGCGTCCTAAAAGGACTTCCTCTTTAGTGGGCAAAAAAATGCCCTTGTAATCGAGGTCTGACTGGGCACTGGCGGTACCATAAAGATGAGCGCCGAATTTCATTTTTACCACAAGGTTCATTTTTTTTAGCATTTCTTCTCGTTCCCAGGCTCCGCCTGGGAATGCATACCCGGAGGCTCTGCCTCCTGTATAAAGGTTGGAAAATTTTCGTGCTACAATCTTCCTTACGAAGAGTCTAAAAGCCGGGAGTGATACTTCCTTCACACAAGAGGCGGAGCCTCTTAACTGCATTTCCAGGCAGAGCCTGGGAACGAGAAAAACTCGTCACTTGTCACCTTTCACTCGTCACTGCTTTTTTAAGGTGTAAGCAAAGCGTTTACTTTGGCGGCGCAGATGAAGTCGTTTTCAGACAAGCCGTTGATTGCATGAGTAGTGTAATTCACCTTGCACTGTTTGTAGGAAACTTCCAGATCCGGGTGATGATTTTCCTGGTGCGAGACCCAGGCCACCGCGTTCACAAAGGCCATGGTCTGGTAGTAGTCCTTGAAGGTGTATGTCTTCACAATCTTTTTCTCTACCAATTCCCATCCATCGAGCTTCACTATAACTCTTCGGATTTCCTCTTCGCTCATGGGGGGTACTCCGCCCTCACAAGGTTTACATTTTTTTGCCGACAAATCACAAACAGCTTCAGTTTTTTTATCCATGGTTCCATCCTCCTGGTTAGTTTGAAAACCGGAACACTCCAAATGTTGTTTTTTCATCTGTTTAGCTGTTTTCTTTTCCCGGTTTTTGTTTTATATTGACTGAACCTTAAATTCTTTCAACAGTTGTTAAGATTCCAGAATTTACGAAACAATTCTTTTTTATCGAAAAAGTCCCATGAAAATAAATCCCTTCAGCTCCATCCGATACAAACTCATATTCTACTTCATCATGATGAGCATTATCCCCTTCGGATACATAGGGATCGAAGGGATTCGCTCGGCCAAGGACTCCCTGAAGAGCAATATCCTACAGGAAATTTTTCTCGATGCCTATTCCAGAAGCAAAGATATGGAAAACTACCTGAATAACGCCAAGACCGATTTACTGTATCTGCGCGGACTCCCCGCCTTTGGTTATTTCCTGGAAGCGGAGTCGCTTGGAGACAAACCTTCCAAGAGATATTGGAGGACCCTTTTGGAAAAAGGTTTTTTTAATTTCTTGAACCAGAAGAAGAATTTTTCCAGAATTGTCTACATGGACGAAGAGGGAAACGAGCTGGTGGCCACCCTTTTCGAGGCGAACCGGAAAATCATTCTCCCCAAGTCCAAACTTTACAACCAGAAGGAAAACAGTACCTTTCAGGCGGGACTGAGGCTGAGAAGGGGAGAAATAGAGGTGTTGCCCTTGAGAAATTTCGTGGAGGAAGATCGAGAGCTTGATCAAGTGCCGCTCCTTCGTTTCCTTACCCAAATCTACGACATGGATGGCCGCTTTAAGGGAATTATCTACTTCGACATCACCGGCAGGTATTTTTACGACATTATGTCCAGAACTGTGGGAAATCGACCCTTAAGGGCTTTTATCGTGGATTCGGACGGCAAGTTCATATTCCGTCCTCCCAAAAAAGAAGAAAAAAAATCAAAGATCGTGGAGGAAGCCCATCCGTCGGTTCCCAAGGTTTCCATCAAGGAGATTTATTCCCCGGCGGCCACCACCCGGATTCTGTCAGGCAAGCCCGGCGTTATTGAGGATCAGCAAGACCTATTCTTTGCCTACTCGCCCATCTTCTTCCATAAAGACCATGGCCGTCCCGCCTATGTGGTGGTTTACCCTTACCCTAAAAAACAGGTCTTTGCCGGGGTGCTACTGTACAAAAAGATTTTCCTGGCCGCAGGGGTGGCAGTGGTACTGGCTACCATCTTCATCGGGGTCTTTGTATCCGGCAGACTCACCAGGCCTCTCTCCATGCTAAAAGCCGGGGTCCAGCGCTTCGGTAGTGGAGAGCTGGACCATCGCTTGGATATCACCAGCGGAGACGAAATCGAAGCAGTATCCAGGGAATGCAACCGTATGGCCGCCAGCTTGAAGGAGTATCGGGATTCCTTGGAACGGAAGATCGAGGAGAGAACGGAGGAAATCCAGAGGATTGAGAAACAACTTTTTCATTCGGAAAAGATAGCCGCTTTAGGTGTCCTTGCCTCCGGCGTGGCCCACGAGGTGAACAACCCCATGGGAATCATTATCAACAGGATTGAATGCATCAAAGTGGAGAATGCCGGCAAGGGGCTTCCTGAACAGATCGAAAAGGACCTGGATACCATTCGACACCACGCAGTGCGTGTCTCCAATATTGCAAGCAATCTACTCACCTTTTCCAAAAAGACTTCAACTCAATTTGGTGAGGAGGATCTCCATCAGGTTCTGGAGCGAGTCCTGTTGCTCACCGAAAGCCATACCAGCAAGAGAAATATCCGTTTGGAAAAGAAGTTAGCCCCTTCTCTGCCGAAAGTGAAGGGGAATTCTGGGGAATTGGAACAGGTGTTTCTAAATCTGATTCGTAATGCCGCCGATGCCATAGGGGAGGATGGAGGAACCATTACCATTCAAAGTGAATTCAACCAGGCTCAGGGCAATATTCGACTCTCCTTTGCGGATACCGGTACGGGAATTTCCGAAGAAGACAAGGAAAAGATCTTTGATCCCTTTTTCTCCACCAAGGAAGCCGGAAAGGGGACCGGACTCGGGCTTTACATCTCCTACACCATTATCGAGGAGCACGAGGGAAAGATCGAAGTGGAAAGCGAGCCTGGTAAAGGAGCCGTTTTTAAGGTTGTTTTGCCTGGGGTGTAATTTTCGTGGAAAATTCAAATGTGAGAGATTAACTCTTAGAAACGATACGTAAGCTTTATGAAAGCAGAAGAATCCAAAGAAATTAAACCCTTTTTCGTTATGGAAATACTGGAAAAGGCCCAGGAGATGGAAAAGGCAGGGGAGGACATCATTCACTTGGAGATCGGTGAGCCGGATTTCCACACCCCCGAATGCATCAAGGAAGCCGCCATTCAGGCCATCCGGTCCGGGAAAACAAAGTACACCCACAGCCAGGGCATTCTACCTTTAAGAGAAGTCCTTGCCCAACAATTTCATGAGAAATATGGTGTTTCTATTTCTCCGGGAGATATTACCGTTACCTCCGGGACCTCCGCCGCCATGTCGCTTGTCTTTTCAGCCCTTTTGGGCAATCAAGAAAAGGTCGTCATTCCCAACCCCTGCTATCCCTGCTATCCAAGTTTTATCCAATCCATGGGCGGGTCCCCCCTTTGGGTGGAGACGGAGGAGAGTGAAGGATTCCAGCTCCACCCGGAACTTTTAAAAGAAAAGATCGCCTCCAATAAAGATGTTAAGGCCATTATTCTCAATTCGCCCTCCAACCCCACCGGCCAGGTTACCCCTGCGGAAAAGTTGAAAAAGCTGGTGGATCTTGGAATCACCCTGGTTTCCGATGAAATATACCACGGCATGACTTACGGAGAAAAAGAGCACAGCATTTTAGAGTTTACCGACAACGCTTTTGTGCTAAACGGATTTTCAAAACTCCACGCCATGACCGGGTGGCGACTCGGATACCTCATCTCTCCCAAAAAGACCACGCGCTTGGTCCAAAAACTCCACCAAAATTTGTTCATTTCCGCAAACTCATTCGTCCAGTGGGCGGGGCTCGCTGCCTTGACGGAAGCCGGACCCGAAATCAAGGCCATGGTGTTGGAATACGGAAAAAGGCGAGAAATTATGTTGAAGGGACTCAAAAAACTGGGTTTCCAAATACCCGTGGAACCCAAAGGTGCTTTCTATGTGCTGGTGAATGCGAGGCATATCAACCCGGATTCCCTGGCGCTTGCAAACCAATTATTGAAAGAAGCCAAGGTGGCCGTGGCGCCTGGCATGGATTTCGGTTCCAAAACCGAGGGATTTCTCCGATTTTCATACGCCAACTCCATCGAACAAATCGAGGAGGCCATGGACAGGATTGGCAAATTCCTGGGCTTGGCCTGAATAACTGAGAATTCCCGGATCGGATAGGCGCTGCATACCGGCTTCCGCTACACCTTCCGCGTTCCCAAGCTGAACAACCCCAAATTCGGATTTGAGTATGTTTATGGGAGTCGATACTGGAAGGCATTCTCGGATGGCCACGAGGACCCACTGGATATCATGGGGATCCGAGGCCATGCCTACGATGTGTACTACTCCCGCCCATCAACAAATATCTGTTCTGCCGTTTTGGGGCCACTTTCATCGACCACAACTACACCAGTGGAAACAGCATTTACGGAGAACCCATGCCGGTGAATGAACAGGTAAGGAATTACTATGGATTGATGGAGATGAGGTGTTAGGAGCCAGGAAAGAATAAAATTGGGGGCTTTTGCGGCAGCTCAGGACCTTGAGCAATTACGGTTGGTCCCTAAGGTGTTAATACGACATGCATAAACAAAAGGGTACTTCCGAGAGCTCATTGATTTGAAAGCTAAGGGGAACATCATATAGGTATCTATCCCCTCCTCTTCTTCTCCACATGTTCCAGGTATTGGGACGCCTTTTCATGGTCGGGTTTCAAGCTGAGGCATTTCTTAAGACATTTTACGGCTTTGTCGTATTCCGGCAATGCCCCGTAAACCCGTGCCAAGCCATAATAAAGACCGTTGTCATTGGGATATATCTTGGTGGCTTTTCTGTAGTTGGACATAGCTAATTCGCTCATTTTGGCTTTTCTCAAATCCACTCCTAACTCCTTAAAGACCCGACGGTTTTCCTTTGCAAAGAGGTCATCCAGTTGCGAAAGTCTCTCAAAGACTTGTTGGGCCTTTTCTTTTTCACCCTTTTCCAGATAAACTTTTCCCAAGGCGTAGTGCGCCTTTATATGTTTGGCGTCCATTTGGCAGGCCGATTCCAACTCTTTTTCCGCTTGCAAGTAATTCTTTTTTTCGAGAAATTCTTTGCCCTGAATTACTTTCTCCTCAACCTTTCTCTGTTCGGGGTCCATATAGACGAGCTTATATTTGCAGTCATGGAAAGAGCACGATTTGAACCTTTTAAAAAAATCTTTCTGCTCGATGACCTCTGCGCATATTCCTGTAGCTTTCCCCTCGAAATTTACGATTTCCAGTGACACCTTGCCTTCCTCGGGAGAGGTGGCGAAATAGTGAATCTCATTAACGGCCACTTTGGCCGTGTGCCCGATGCCTTGGGTCATGCTTTTACGCTCAAAATAGATCCCCTCGATTTTTTTATCCGTCATTTTTAAGGCTCCTTTGGTTTTCGGAATCCGATTGGTCTCTTTGGCTTATCCGGCGGGGCGAGTAGTTGCTTTAAAGTTTCAAAGACAACCTTAAATTGGCCATCGTATTTTTTTCCAGAGAAGCAATTTTGCGTTTTAGATCAGTGTGGGCCGTTAACATCTCTCTCATTTTTGTGAAAGCATAAGGTCTTCGCCGAAGGCCCATTTTATCAGAATTGGAAGTCGCAAATTGCGACCTCCAATTTTCAAATTCTTCTTTGTTAAACTGAAACATAAAGTCACCAGGAAACCGTTTTATATTTCTTTTGACTTGTTCATTAAGTCTTTTGGGAAGCTCTCATGACGGGATATTAAGAATAGGGGGTCTATATTTTGTTTATTTGAAAGATCTAAGGGCCTAAACTTTCATCCAGGAACTATATCAGCAATCGACATCATAGAAAAGTAGAAGGTGATACCTTAAAACGTTCACTAAGTGCTCTAATATGAGAAACGTTTAGACTTTGCTTTCCCGAAAGGATCTTTGATACAACCTCTTGATTGCCCACTTCCGGCAAATCACTTTCAGTCAAGCCATGCACTTCCATAAGGTATTTAACAGCTTCGATTGGGTCACCTTCCGAAATAGGGTAATGTTCGTTGTCGTAAGCTTCAACTAATGTACCAATCGTTTCCATAAGCGAAGCTAACGGGTGATCCTCACTATTACCAACCACATCACTTAAGTTGTCCAAAAAAGCTACCAAGTTATCATATTCAGACTCTGTTCGAGGAACAGAGAGTAA
Source organism: Nitrospinia bacterium (assembly GCA_029261755.1). Taxonomy (GTDB): domain Bacteria; phylum Nitrospinota; class Nitrospinia; order JACRGO01; family JACRGO01; genus JACRGO01. The sequence continues at coordinate 15,092 of JAJDAS010000186.1, read as the reverse complement.
ATAAGCTAACGCTCCCCATTGATGGGATATTTTTTCCAAATTATATGTAGTCATAACTCATCCTTTCCATTTCCCTTTATCATACTCTAAATGTGTTAACACATTTCGTATATAAAGTTTGCCTCTATTAAAATGAATCGAAGCAATCAAACGTACTTTGTTTCCGCCAATATTAAACACCGTTAACTTATCAACTATATCAGCGCTAGGAAAATATTCCTTAAGTTCATTAAATGATTTGAATTTATTGTTCTTAACGATCCGATACCATGTTTCTAAGGCATTGCGACAATTGGGATTGTCCCTTGCAAACTCATCAAGTCTTTTCTTTGTAATTACATGCATATAAATATGCTATCTTATTTTGAGATAAAGTCAATATAAGTATGAAGTAAACAGTTGATAAAGGCTATATGATCTATAGCGTCAGTTTGACCTGCGCTTACCAAAAGTATATCCCTTCCCTAAGTGACTATTTACAGCTCTTTCCTGCGAATTTACCTATTAATTCTTTTCCTGCTTTACTAATATCTGTAAATTCAATAGCAACACCCTGTAATTTGGAATCAGGCTCATTCACCACTCTTACTATCTTTCCTGCACAAGTTATATCTTTAGATATTGAAATCCCTATTTTTAAATTTACATGGGAGCTAACTTCTAAACCCTGGTCACATTCAAAAAAAATGCCCCCTGTCCCCAAATCATCCAAAACTGTCCAACCTTGTTTATCAGAGACTGCTTCTTGGTTTTCAACTGCTTTAACTTTAAATTCAGCAACAATTGGCATCTCAATTCTTTCATGTCTCCTCAAATCCTTGCCTTTATCCGTACCCATAATACCTCCTTAGTTTTTGAGTTCATTATAAAAGTTTAAGCTTTAAGCTCAAAAAAATATTCCGTAATTATAACAAAAATTAAGATAAAATAAATAGAAAAGTGAGATAGACGCTTAAAAAGAACCGCCAAAATTTTGTTCCCCCGTTTTCCACCGTAAGTTATTGAAATTTCTACATTTTTAGAAGTTCCTCTAAGCGGAACGGATGTTGCATTATTTCCAAATGTAGTCAAATTTCAGACTCAAGGCCAAAGTGATGCCTACCCCTAACAAACCGTTATCTTTAAGAAAAAGGAGCTAAGCATGAAAATCTTGCCAGGAAAAAAATTCCTCTTAATAGTGGCCGTTTTTACCTTTATTGGCATGACAGGCTGTGCGAGTCGGCAAACTGCTCGCGTGGAAACCAATCTCCAGGCCATGGAGAAGGCGGAATGGGTGGCAGTGCTTCCTTTTGAAACCGGAGAAGGCATTACGGAAAAGATCGAAACCGAAAAACTCCTTAGAAAAAGTTTTTATGAAAATCTGTCCTACCTAGGCTACCTGGATAGGGATATCCATGCGGTGGACAAAAAACTTAAAGAAATAGGTCTTTACAACCCTAAAGTTAGAAATGAGAAAATTTCCTTCCAGGAACTTGGAGAACTACTGGGCGCCGATTATTTGGTCGCAGGAACCATCCAAAAGGTCGTGAACTTTACCGGCCTGATCTATTCGGAAACCTCTATCACGGCGAAACTAAAAATGATTGAGGCGAAAACCGGAAAGGTTGTTTGGGAAAAAGAACATAAGGAGGCCGTCAGGTCCAGTATTGCCATGCCGGACTCAGCCGTTACGGCCTTCAAAAAACAGAAAACCAATGCCAATTGTTCCAAAGCCTATGCATTGGTGGCGGAAAAGTTCGCCAAAAAGGTAGTGGAGTCCATCATCGATCCCACCCCGAACCTTGCAAAAGGTTTGCGTCTTCCGGAAATCAAGGCCATCGATGTGAAGGTGATCAAAGAGGAAGGCACGGGAAATTCCGTGTTGAAAGTGGCTATGGTTGGAGACCCCAAGATGGAAGCGGTCTTTGATATCGGTAGTTGGAAGACCAACGTACCCATGACGGAAACCAGGCCTGGGCGGTACGAAGGGACCTTTGGCACCCAGCTTGGAGATTTCGTGGAGGCCTGCCTGATTGTGGGGAAACTTACCGGAGAGAACGGAATCACCGGCACCAGGGTCTACCGGAAAGAATTAATTCGGTTAGGACGGCTTATTTATTGATTTGTAGTCAGTGATAAAGGAAGAAAAAAAGATTTAACATCGAACATCCAACATCGAACACTGAACATCGAAGAAGGTATTTTTTTAATTAAGTTTTTGTTTATGGGAATATTTTTTTTAAAGATACCTACCTTCCTTTTTCGACGTTCGATGTTGGGTGTTCGATGTTCGACGTTCAAGGTTTTTAGTTCATTAAAATGTACTAGGGCCTAATGGCTGGCAGAACTCACCACTCCCCCATCCTTTCAAAAGGGCAAAGAAAATGAAAATTTTTCAAAAGATTATTCTATGTGCCGCAATTTTTCTTCTCCTCACGGGCTGTGGGAGTACGAAGCATGTATCCCATATTTCCGGGAATATGGTTCAGAATGTTAAAGAACCGGGAAAACTTCGGGTAGCTGTTTTGCCATTTCAAGCATACGATCCTAAAAAACCGGAAAAAACCGATTATATCCGCAAGCAGGTTTTTGTCAGCTTGAAAAAAGGAAATTACGATCTTGTGGAAAGATTCGTCATGGACGGGGTCATGGAGAAAAACGGGTGGGATCTTGCCCAGATGCGCGATATGTCCCCCCAAAGGCTGGGGGAGGCCATTGGGGCAGACGCCATTGTGTACGGTGAGGTCACCAACTGGAACAGGTCCTACCTGGCTCTCCAATCCTCCATAACCATCGGGGTTAAGGTCAAGATGGTGGATGCGCGAAACGGAGAGATTCTCTGGGAGTCCGATTATAAAAAAACCGATACCGATGGCCTTTCTAAATTGCCTTTGGGCATGATTTCCGCCGCCCTGGCTCCCATCCTTTTTGTAACCAACGAAGACAATCAGTATCGGCTCGCCGACGAGGTTAGTAGGGAGATGATGGCCTTCTTTATCCATCCGAGCAAAGCCTCCGAGCCGCCGTACTTCAAAGAGCAATTGGTGATGGCCTCCGCAGAAAAGGCCCTGGCCGAAATTCAGGAAAATTCACCGGAGGAGAGCATGGTTGCCTCCCTTTTTGATGAAGAACTTCCGGTGGAAGCAAGCGAGATTATAGAGGAACCTCTGGAAAGCGAAATCAGCGGAGTTGAACAAATGGCTGCCGCAACCGAAACCCTCCTGCCGGAGACTATGCCGGAGGAAATGGCTTCCGCAGAACCCATGGAAGGACAGGAACAGGTCAGCGAACAGAAAGCGGAAGAAAGCTCTCCAACCATGGTTCCCATGGAATCACTTTTCCCGGAAGAAAAGTTTGCCGAGGTTGTGGAGGAACCGGAGGCAGAAGTGCTAGCTAAAGCGGAAAGCAAAAATTCCGAACCATCCCAAAAGGGCTATACCATTCAAGTTGGCTCTTACCGCCAACCGGAAAGCGCGCAACACCTGGTAGGCAAATTTCAAGAAGACGGGATGGACGCCTTTATTACCCAGGCCGACATTAATGGTCAGACCTGGTATCGGGTACAAGTCAACACTTTTGAGTCCGTTTCAGAGGCAAAAGATTTTGCCATGGAAAATATCAACAGGAAAAAGATGCAATATTTTATCGCTCCCTTCCGTCCTTTGGGGTAGGAAAAAAAACATACTTGAGTGCTAAATATCAGCAGCGTGGTGTTTCCTCTTAGTGTCTTCCATTCTACCCTCCTCAACCCCTCCAATAGCGCTAACTTAATATGAAATTTCCAATTTCCAATCAAAACTGCCAGGCTTCAAATGAACTTAGCACTTATGCCCTCTACCCCCCGCTTCCCTTCCCGCATTGAGAATTCAAAACCGCTCTGATATAATCCTGCAACATTAATTGATTCCACTCGTTTTTCATTTCAAACCTCAAAAGGGGAAGTATTCATGAGCGAAAAGGAGAGCTACATTCAGTCCCTCTTTGCCCAACGCATCGGCGGAGAGAACTTTGGAAAAGACACCACTATATACAAATTTGAAAAAATCAAGCGAGCCAAAAAGGCCGCCATGGATGCGAATCCCGGCAAGGAGCTGTTTGATTTGGGGGTCGGCGAACCGGATGAAATGGCCTTCCCAGGCGTAGTGGCCAGAATGCAGGAGGAAACGGCGAAACCGGAAAACAGGGGCTACGCCGATAACGGCATCTCGGAATTCAAGGAAGCTGCAGTAAGATATATGGAAAAGGTCTTCGACGTGTCCGGCCTGGACCCCGAGACCGAAATTATTCACTCCATCGGCGCCAAGCCCGCCCTTGCCATGATGGCCTCGGTTTTCGTCAATCCCGGTGATGTTACCCTGATGACCGTTCCGGGCTACCCGGTGATGGGTACTCATAGTAAATGGGTTCAGGGCGAAGTGGTGAACCTTCCTTTGAAAGAAGAAAACGGCTTTCTACCCGACCTGGACACCCTCTCCGAAGATATTCGCAAAAGAGCAAAGCTTCTTTACCTCAATTACCCCAACAATCCCACCGGAGCCACGGCCAATGTGGAGTTTTTTGAAAAAGTGGTGCGGTTTGCGAAGGAAAACAAAATAGTTGTGGTCCAGGACGCCGCCTACGCTGCACTCAACTTCGATGGAAAGCCTTTGAGTTTTCTTTCCGTCCCAGGCGCAAAGGATGTAGGAATAGAGCTGCATTCTCTCTCCAAGTCCTACAACATGACAGGCTGGAGGCTGGGCTTTGTGGCTGGAAATCCTCTGGTGGTGAGCGGTTTTGCCAATGTGAAGGACAACTACGACTCCGGCCAGTTCATCGCCATCCAGAAGGCGGGAATCTATGCCTTGGACCACCCTGAAATTACAGAGGAAATTTCCGCGAAATACCGGCGTCGTCTGAAAAAGTTGACCGATGTTTTGAATGGAGTAGGTTTCAGGGCGGCCATGCCCAAGGGTTCCTTCTATCTTTATGCGAAAGTCCCCAAAGGAATCAAAGGGGGGAGGACATTTGATTCCGGTGAGGACTTCTCTCAATACCTCATCACGGAAAAACTCATTTCCACCGTTCCCTGGGACGATGTGGGGCATTTTGTGCGATTTTCCGCCACCTTTGCCGCCCCTTCCCAAGAGGAGGAAGAGCGCATTTTGGGTGAGATCGGGAATCGTTTGTCCGACGTGGATTTTGAATTTTAGCGTTATGAACATAGCCTTTATTGGAGTCGGTACCAACCTGGGCCGGAAAGAGCAAAACTGTTTAGAAGCCTTCCGGCTAATAGAGGAGGGTTCCGCTGGCAAGATCCTCAAAAAATCCTCCCTTTACCACACCCAGCCTTATGGTGTGGAAAACCAGGGCTGGTTCCTCAATGCCGCTTTGAAGCTGGAAACCTCTCTATCGGTCCATGAGCTTTTTCTTTCCTTGAAAGCCATTGAAAGAAAGATGGGCAGGGCGCCTGGCCTTCGTTGGGGACCGCGCATCATAGACCTGGATCTGCTCTTCTATAACTCCGTCATTATGGAAACGGACGGCTTAACGCTTCCTCATCCGGGGATCAGTTTCAGAAGATTTGTCCTGGAGCCTTTGGCAGAGATCGAAGAGGATTTAGTTCACCCTGTTCTCCATAAGACCATCTCCACCCTGTATAAAGATCTGCTTACTGCCCAATCCGTGGAGGTTCTGGCAGCGTGAACTTAGACAAAAGATATATCGCCATTGAAGGGGTGGTGGGGGTGGGCAAGACCAGCCTCGCCGAATTGCTTGCGGAAGCGATGAACGGAGAGCTGGTGTTGGAAAATAGCGACGGTAATCCCTTCCTTGAGAATTTTTACGAGAACATTCCCAGGTACGGATTCCAGACACAGGTCTTTTTTCTCCTGTCCAGATACCAACAGCAAAGGCAGGTATGCCAGCAAAATCTTTTCAAAGCATGCGCCATTTGTGACTATATTTTTGCAAGGGACAGAATTTTCGCGGCGCTGAATCTTGCGGAGGAAGAGCTAAAGCTTTACGAGGAAATTTATTCCCTTTTGGATACCAAACTGGTTAAGCCCGACCTGGTGGTTTATCTTCAGGCCAGTGTGAAAACTTTGAAGAAAAGAGTCCGTTTGAGGAACAGGAGCGTTGAAAGGTCTATGACGGATGATTACCTTGAAAAGCTTTGCGAGGCATTCAACCATTTTTTTTTCCACTACTCGGAAAGCCCGCTCCTGGTGGTCAATACGGACGAAATCGATTTTGTCAGCAATCCCGGTGATCTGGGCCAGTTGGCGGAGAAGATCAAATACCATAAAGCCGGCAAAGAATATTTTGTTCCCATATCCGTTTCCATGTGAGCCATGACTATCCAGGATATTTTTCAAAAAAAATCGGAGAAGAAAAAAATTACGGTTTTGACCGCTTACGACTATCCCTTCGCTAAGATATTGGATGAGGCGGGAATAGATATCATTATGGTGGGCGATTCCCTGGGAAACGCGGTGCTGGGCTATGCCAACACCTTGCCGGTCACCATGGATGAAATGATCCACCATACCCGCGCAGTGAGGAGGGCGGTAAAAACCGCCCTGCTGGTGGGAGATATGCCCTTCGGCTCCTATCAGGAATCTTTGGTTGATTGCGTAAAAAATGCTGTGCGTTTTGTTAAGGAAGCTGGAGCGCAAGCGGTGAAGCTGGAAGGTGGCAAGACGGTAACTGAAAAAATCAAGGCGCTGGTGGAGATGGGTATTCCGGTAATGGGGCATGTGGGGCTTACCCCACAGTCCGTGCACCAATTCGGGGGTTTTAAAGTGCAGGGAAAGAACCGAAAAACTGCGCAAAACATCTTAAAAGATGCGGAGGCCGTGGAAAAGGCCGGGGCCTTCAGCGTTGTCCTGGAAGGCATACCCCATAAGCTTGGAAAACGGATTACCGAAGCCCTTTCCATTCCCACTATCGGGATTGGGGCCGGTCCTTGTTGTGATGGCCAGGTCCTGGTGCTGCACGACCTGCTGGGGCTCTCCGGTGATTTTCAGCCCCGGTTCGTGAGGCGTTATGCCGATTTAGGGAAGGCGGTTGCCAAGGCGGCGAAAGACTACCAAAGAGATGTTCAAAAAGGAAAATTTCCATCCCTCGAAGAGAGTTTTGAATGAGGGGTAAACCTAAGAAAAGATATTTAAAATTTTAGATTGCTGATTTTAGATTGAAGGTATTTTTTTTAAATTTAAACAAAAACCTACCGCAAATCTGAAATCTGAAATCAAAAATCTAAAATGTTATTACGCCTTCTGACAACGATAGTGATTGACAAATTTGCCAGTGTCCCATAATATAATGAAGTCTCGCCCATTTTAAAAGGATGCTTTCATTATGTCCGAAAAGACACAGGAAATACCCGCCGAAAACTCTTCCGTAGAAACAACCGTTTACTCAGAAGACCAAAATCTGAATCGTCTTCTCATCAACGTTGTTTCGGAAGTGAAGGGTTATGCCGACACACTTATCAATCAAATCAGGCAACTTTCTGATATCGGTATTGCCCTATCTTCAGAAAAAAACCTGGATAAACTCCTTGAAATGATTGTGGATGAGGCCAGAGATTTTGCCCACGCGGACGCGGGAACCTTGTATATCATTGAGGACGATGCTCTCAAATTCAAGATCCTGCAAAACGACAGTATGAAAACCAGAATGGGTGGTACTTCCGGTAAACCTATCCCCTTTCCTCCCGTGGAAATGAAGGAATCTAACGTTTCCGCTTATGTCGCATTGAAGGGAGTAAGCGTTAATATTCCGGATGTTTATCATTCCGATCTGTTCGACTTCACAGGACCAAAAAAGTTTGATGAGGCTACAGGCTATCGCACCATGTCCATGCTCGTTTCTCCCATGAAAAACCATGAAGGCGACGTCATCGGGGTTCTACAGCTTATTAACGCCAAGGAACGAGAAACAGATGAGGTCATTTCTTTTTCCGTTGACTATGAAAATCTTATTCATTCTCTTGCTTCTCAGGCCGCTGTCGCTTTTACCAATGCCAAGTTGATACAGGACATGGAACACCTGTTCAGCTCCTTTGTAAAAGTTATGGCAACGGCAATCGACGAAAAATCCCCTGTCACCGGTGGGCACATTGAGCGTGTTGCAGATATGACCATGGTTATGGCGAATACGATTAATGAGAAAAAAGAGGGCTGCTTTTCAGATACTCACTTCAATAGCGACGAATTGCATCAACTGAAAACCGCCGCCTGGATGCATGATATCGGCAAGGTGACCACCCCTGTAAACGTGGTTGAAAAAGCAAACAAACTGCAAACCATTTTCGACCGGGTCCATTATATAGAATTACGTTTCCATTATTTAATACAACAGATGGAAAATGAGACTCTTCAGAGAAAACTGGCATCCATGGAGAACAATGTGCCTAAAGAAGAGCTTGAAAAGTTGGATGAAGAAAGCAAAAGGAATTTGGAAAAGCTAGTGGAAATGAAAGATTTTGTCCTCCATTGCAATAAACCTGGCGAATTTCTGGAAAATGAAAAACTGGAACGTTTAGAGGAAATAAGCAAATTAACTTACTTAGATGCAAATGGGGTTGAAACAAATTATTTGAGCGAAGATGAACTAAAGAACCTTTCCATCCGTAAGGGAAGCATAACTGAAGAGGAGCGGAAGATAATGCAGAACCATGCTGCTGTCACCTTGAAGATGCTTTCCCAGATACCTTTTACAAAGAAGCTCAAACAAGTTCCGACTTTTGCCGGGGCTCACCACGAGTTTATTAATGGCAAAGGATACCCCTTGGGCCTGAAAGGGGACGAAATCCCCTTAGAAGCTCGCATCATGGCCGTTACCGACATCACAGAGGCTCTTACAGCTTCCGACCGGCCTTATAAGAAAGCCATGCCGTTGGAGAAAGTTTATCAAATCTTAGGGTTTATGGTAAAAGACGGCGAACTGGACAAAGAACTTGTGGATCTTTTGATAAAGGAAAAGGTTTACGAGCGTTACCTGCGGGAATACAAAAAGGACGAAGAAAAAAAACCTGAAGAGAAAGAGCCGGAAAAAGAAAAAGCATAGCCAAGGTCCCTAGTTATTGAGAATACCGGAAATTTTGTGTTATATTGAAAATCACCCTTAATGAAGGGGTCGTAGTTCAGTTGGTTTAGAACGCCGGCCTGTCACGCCGGAGGCCGCGGGTTCGAGTCCCGTCGACCCCGCCATTTATTTTAAAAGGAGAGGAGTTTGATACTCCTGTCCTTTTTTTTTGCTTGACAATCCCCAGGTTTTGCCATATGATTACCTACATATAACTTGTTGTAAAATAAAGCTCAATGCTCAAAATCGGCTTTCATTGCCTACCCCATCCTACGAAAATGGCTCTTGAATTCCACGGCTTTTCCCAAAGAACTACCATCTCAAATCCGCATGCAGTTATCCGCAATGTTTCCCGTGCCCCTTACCCTCTTTTAACCGTTTTGTGAAAACAATATGTATATAACCCAGGAACGCGAACTGAAAGAATTTTGTTCTCGATTGCAAGGCGCGCGTAGAATAGCCGTGGACGCAGAATTTATTCGCGAAAGGACCTACTTCCCCATCCTGGCCCTGGTTCAGGTGGCTTCTGATGATATCTGCGCAGCCATAGACCCCATTGAAATCGAATCTCTGGACCCCATATATGAGATCTTTCATGATCCCAAGGTGGAAAAAGTTTTTCATGCTGCCAAGCAAGACCTGGAAATATTTTACCAAAATTCCGGCAAGCCGGTGCAGAACATCTTCGATACCCAGATTGCCGCTTCGCTGGTGGGTTTTGGCGCCCAGGTTTCCTTGTTGAAGCTTGTGGAGGCTACAGCAGGAGCCAGCCTGGATAAATCGGAAACTTATACCAACTGGCTACATCGCCCCCTATCCGACAAGCAGATTACTTATGCCCTGGATGATGTCCGCTACCTTCTACCTTCCCAGGACTATCTCATGGAAAGATTACGCCAAAAGGGTCGAGATACGTGGCTGTTGGAGGATTTTAAAAAGTTGGAAGACCCCGGGGAGTACATGCCTCCCAAGGCAGAGGACCAATACCAGCGCATCAAGGGTTCCCGCTCCTTAAAACCTCGCGCCTTGGCTGTATTGCGGGAGTTGGCGGCTTGGCGAGTGAGGGAAGCCGAACAAAAAAACCGTTTTCTTAACGCCATAGTGCACGAAGAATCCCTGATGGTGGTGGCACAGAAAGCACCCAGGTCGCTAAAAGCCCTTGAGACGGTTCGTGGACTTAGCTCCAAGCAGGTTCAAAAAATAGGACCGGCCATTCTGGAAGCCGTTCAAAAAGGCTTGGCAGTTCCGAAAAGTGATTGCCCAGTTCCGCCGCCCATGGAAAACAATGGGAATTCCAAGGAGATGGAAGACCTCCTGTGGATATTTACTCAGCACCGTGCCAAAAAACTAAAAATGACTCCATCCTTCCTGGCTCCTCGCCAAGAACTTGGCCGACTGGCCAAACTGCATAGGAACGGTTCGCTGGATCAACACCCTCTTCTGAATAGCTGGAAAAAGGATCTCATTGGAAATGACCTTCTTTCCATACTGGATGGAGATGTAACCATCGGTGTCGATACTCGAAGAGGCAGTTTGAAGTTGATAAAGAGAAACGGTTCGAAATAGACCATTTGTTTCCATATTTTTTGACCTCTAATCCAGAGAGAAAGCCATGAAAGGAATAGGAAAGTTTGTTGTAGCAGCAATCTTATTGTTAGCGCCAACGGTTTACGCAGGAGAGGCAGAGCTTGTATATGATACCAACACCGGAGACAAACAGTTCGATCTGAAATTGGGAAACCTCAATGTGGAGGCGAGTGGAGATATCGGCAATTTCATATCCGACCTGTCTCTTTACTACCAAGTTCAAAAACAAAAGCTGGAACGACTGATTAACATAGATAAAATGTCCCCGGCGGATCTTTATATGGTGGTCAAAATTGGCCAGGTATCCAATGAACCCATTGACAAGGTGGTCCGGGAGTATAGGAAAGAGAGAGAGGATGGGGAGTTATTGCGAGGAGTTTAGGAATCCAACCGGGTTCAAACGAATTACACGCTTTGAAGATTGATAACTCCGGTGTTCTGGAAGGACAAGAAGGCAAAGGTAAAGGCAAGGGGAAAGACAAAGGCAAGGGCAAAGGGAAAGGTAAGTCGAAGAGCAAAGGAAAGGGCAAAGGCAAAGGGAAGGGCAAGTGAAAGTGGGAATAAAAAATAACGGCAAAAGAAAATGAGCACTTATAAAAAGGAGTAAGATTGTCCGACTGGATCCATTTACAAGCCGATTCCAAACAAAAACTCAAGGAGAAGCTCAAGGCCAAAGAGTTAAGGAAAACCCAGTGGTGGAAAAATAGAATCTCCCAGGGAATATGCCATTATTGCAGAAAGAAATTTCCTCCCCAGGAACTCACCATGGACCACATCGTGCCTATGTCCAGGGGCGGCAAAAGCTCCAAGGGAAATATTGTCCCCTGTTGTAAGGTCTGCAACAACAATAAGAAGTATTTAACTCCCGTGGATATGATCCTGAACCAACTGAAAGAGCAAGGAACTGAAAATGGTTCTTAGAAAACAGTAATTTGGTACCCTTCTGTAAAACAAAAAAACCCCGACCACTGGCCGGGGTTTTTTCTTTTCAGTTTTGGATGTTCGATTTTTCAAGAAGGGCTTGCAGGCTTCCACAATGGCAATCCACCTCTTGCACTGGAAGAGTTCGTCTTGCTCGGTTTGGCGACCAAAAAATTTGGACACTCCCCGTAAAGGAATTCCCCAACTGGTCCCGCAGAAACCATTCTTTTGATGAACGAACTATTCGCCGCCGCCGCTCTGTCCGCTCAATATAAGAGCTACAAAAAAGACGGTTACGATGCTGGCAATAACCATGGATAGTGTCAACATTGTCTTTCCCTCCCTAAAAAAAGTTATTTATTTAATTCAACAAAGTGTTTCTTAAATTTGGCAGTTAATATATCCGATTGGAAGAAATTTGTCAAGAATTTTTGGAAAAATTGGAACGGTTCATAATGCCGGCTCCATAGTCCCGAGGCTAAAGACGCGGAGATCGGTTAACTCTCCATCCGAGGGCTATGGAGCCAGGATGAGCAAACCACCGGATTGGGCAAAAAAACATTTTTAAAAAGCGCTAAAATGTCACCTTTTTATCAAATGCTAAACAGGTGTTCAATCCGCCAAATCCCAAGGCATTGGAAATCAATCCATTTACCGAAAGATCCCTGGGATGATTCGGCACATAGTCCAGATCACACTCAGGGTCGGGTGTTTGGTAATTGATGGTGGGGGGGATTTTCCCATGCATGCAAACCAGGGAGCAAATAACCGCTTGAATTCCACCGGAGGCCCCAAGGAGATGCCCGGTCATGGATTTGGTAGAGCTGGTGGGAATGTTCCGGGCCGAGTCTCCAAAAAAATTCTTAATGGCCGTGGTTTCAATACGGTCGTTCAGCCTGGTGGCGGTTCCGTGGGCATTGATGTAATCCACGTCTCCTTTCTCCAGCCCGGCGTCTTCCAGGGCAAGAGCCATGGCCTTTTGGATTCCCAATCCATCTTCCGGGATGGAGGTGATCCCCTGGGCATCGCAGGAGGAACCGAATCCGGCCAGCCGACAATAACTCCTTGCCCCTCTCCGTAGCGCGTGTTCTTTTTCTTCCACCACCACAACCCCCGCCCCTTCGGCAATCACCATGCCGTCTCTTCGGAGGTCGAAGGGTTTACAGGCGGAAGCGGGTGATTTGTTGGTGGAAAGGATTCCAGCGTTCCCGAATTGGGCGAAATGAAAAGGAGTGAGGCATGCCTCGGAGCCGCCCGCAAGGATGAGGTCGGCCTTCCCCAGGTGGATTTTTTCCAAGGCTGCCCCCAGGGCGTGGCTTGAGGAGGCACAGGTGGCGGATACGGTGAGGTTGATTCCCTGAAATCCAAAACGACGCGCCACGGCGGCGCTCATGCTGGAAAGGGTGGTAAAAGGTGAGGTGCTGGGCTTGACCTTGGCGGCTCCGCCGGATAAGAACAGAGAGTGGGAAGCCTCCAAGAGGCTTGCCGCTCCCCTTGCGGAGCCTAAGACTACTCCGCATCTGGACCGGTCCAAAGCATTAAGGTCCAGGCCCGAATCGTTGATAGCCTGGTTTGCCGCCCACAAGGCGTACTTGGCGCTTAGGTCCAGCTTTCTTTCCTTGGCAGTGAGGTCCGCCTCGTAGGAGAGGTCTTTAATTTCCGAGGCTATTTTGCAGTGGAAGGGGGAGGGATCGAAGCGTGACACAAAGTCGATACCGGATTCCCCTTTAAGCAGATTTTCCCAGAAAACCCGGGGATGGGAACCCAGGGAGGTGAGTACCCCCAGACCGGTAATCACGGCCTCTTTTTTGAGCATTACTCCATCACACCCGAGGTGTCCTGGACTTCAACACCCTTGGGGATCTTGAATTTAAAAATCTTGTCCGGCAGTTTGGAGTTCTTTTTCAAGTTGGAAAACTCCAGGTAGGTGTTGTTTTCGTAAGAATCGAAAGTTTGGAGAGTTTGGATTTCGAAGGAACTTTCGTCAACCCCCAAAACCAGATAGGACAAATTCGGCTGAGGTTTTTTCGGAGTCATCTTCAACAGCACGGTTTTTTCCGGCGCTTTTGTTTCTTTTAGCAATTGAACCTGGAAAAGGTCTTTGATCTTTTCCGTTCCCGCCAGGAAAAGAAGATTCGCACCGGAAAGGCCGCTACCTTGCAGATCTCTAATCATCACCTGCTTGTCTTCTTTCGCATAAAAATAGATCTTTTTCCCATCGGAGGCCAGCACTTGCAGTTCCGGTTTCAGGTATTTCCAGAGGATTTTTCCCGGTTTTTTGATTTTGACGGTGCCGGTGGAGGTTTCATTCATCCTCACCAGGGCATTATATGCCTTCTGGGTGAAGTCCGCCTGCCAGTCCTTCATGGAGTCCACTTCTTTCTGGAGTCCCTGGACAACCTCATCCAGAGATTCTTCTGCCAGGGTTGGAAGGGGGAGCATTAAAAAAAATACGGTTAAACCGGATAGGATCAACTTTTTCATGGGGAACCTTCTTTCTTTAAAATTTTTAAAAACAGAACAAGGTAAAATTCAATTTTATAATATAAACTGGTGAAATGAAATGAACGGCCGATTGGTACATGGGAATAGTAATGAAAAAAGTGACCTAAAATGCCTACGCTTTTTCTTGGACTTTGCCTGAAAAAGTGGCTGTAGGCAGTACAAACAAAAAAAACTAAAACATTAATAATTTAACGCAGGCGCGGAGAACGCAGAGATCGCAGAGAAAAACTTTTTTTAATCTTTCCTCTGCGCCTTCCGCGATCTGGTTAACATTGTTTTTCTTTTTCTGTGAATTTCTGTGGCCAATTAAGGTTTTCAGGGATTAATTTGAAAGTTCTAAGGGCCTAAACATAAGCACAGCGATTGCCGCCTTGCTCTTTAATTCCTTTCATGAGATCGGAGAGGCGGTTCAAGGCGGATTCCGGTGAGTCTTTCTTCGTGGCCCGGATGGCGGAAACGGATGCCGTTACTGGGATTCTTTCCGATTTCAACAAAAACTCATACTGCAAGACTGCGTCTTTCACTCTCTCCGCTGCATCCCTTAGCTCAGCATCGTTGACCTTGGGCAAGAGTATGGCAAAACAGTTCTCATTATGCCTTGCAATGCAATCCCCTTTGCTCAACTCCTCTTCTAAAACTTTTGCCAGGATCTTTAGCATTTCATCTCCCACTTTATTTCCGTACTTCACCTTGATGGCGTTGAAGCGGTCCAGGTCACATAATATGATTCCCAAAGGCTCTCCGGCTGCAAGCATATCTCCCATTTTTTTTTCAAAAGCCGTGCCGCCCAGTACGCCGGTGAGTGGATCCCGCAGGCTTTCCTTTCTTGCCTTTTCGAGATCCTTTTCCAGCGATAAGATTGCGGATCTAGCGGCAAGCAATTTGGGCTTGGGTCCGCGACATAGATGTGGGTAAATTTGACAAGCCTTTTTATTTGCCCTATAATCTGTTAGCTTATCAAGCTAACAGATTATAGGAGGATGTTATGAAAGACACTCTAAAAAACCTGGAAGAAAAAAGAAGGTCCCTTT
>JAJDAS010000185.1 GCA_029261755.1 Nitrospinia bacterium | reverse complement strand
AACTCTTCCACCGTTTCCAGGTATCCTTTTATAGCGTCTTTAATATTTTCTAAAGCCTCTCCTTCCGTTTCACCCTGAGACCAGCAGCCAGGCAATCCAGGGACCCAAACCGAATAACCTTCCTCCGTCTTTTTAAAATTTACCTTGTATTGCATAAAAACCTCCTGAATCAGAATTTAAGTGCTTCGCGCCAATTGGAATAGTTGATCTTAAAAAATCACTATTCCACTATTCGGAGAAAACAAAAATTTATTTTTGTGTTACAAATTTCAAACTACATTACTTAAATGAAATTCGCAAGTCAATTTTGCATATTTCGGACGCGATTGCAGAGATGCTATTTCATTCTTTACGAACCAGACCAGTAAGGGAAACAGCAGCCAGGGTAGAGAAGACCCAGCCCATAGTGATATGAAACCAGAAATAGTAACGAAATAACCCGCCCCATGGTTTTTACGCGTTGGGGAGCCAATAGTTTTCCTGATGAAGGTCCACAAAAGGGACAAAGGCGTCCAGGGAGTAGATGAAGGGGTGAAACCCCGGATACGCAGCCGGAAGCGTGTCCGCCCTTTGTCCGCCATGGCTCACGAAAAGGCTTTTTTTTGTCGGCTGCATCACATTCACGATATTGGCACTCATAAATAACGCAGTACCCAAAAAAATTATTATTGCACTACAAAGAATGGCCTTCCAGGGCTGCCACCCATAGCCAATACTATTTTCCAGAAACCAGTTCCACGCTCGGCTTAACAGGCCCAGTTCTCCATGGCGGCGAAGGGCCTTTTGTTTGGCCATGAGGACCTCGCACGCGTCCGTCTCGTGTCCCATGGCGCGCAGGACCTTGGCAAGCTGCTCGTAGGGCTGGGGCTTAAAAGGGCGGGCCGGCTGCATGGCCAGCCATTTCAGGCGATCCCTTGCACCTGTGAGGGTCTTATCCCCAGTGAGGGCCTCGTACTCAAAACCGTTCAATTCCAACTGGCCTTTCTTGGGCCAGCTTTCCTTGTCGTCTTCCAACTGCCCTGTTTTGGCGTCCGTGAGAACCACCCTGCCCGTGGCCCGGATCCCGGTCCAAAGGAAAAGCCCTTTTACACGCAACCTTGCTCCGTCAAAGGCATCGCCGTTTGGGTTTTCAAAGGTGGAGCCATTGCAAAGCAAGTCGGAACCGATATCAGCGCCAATTAAATTCACCTCACCCTTGGCCTTAAAACCACTGCACAGAAACACGTCTCCTTTGGTGGAAAGTCTATCCGCGCTTAGAGCGGTCCCATTTTCATTTTCAAAGGTGGAGCCTTCACACTCCAAGTTTCCACCGATGTTCGCACCAAGAAGACGCACCTCGCCATGGGCTGCAAAACCATTGCACAGAAACACGCTCTCTTTTGTGAAAATTCCATCTGCGTATAGAGCAATTCCCCCTTTATTTTCAAAGGTGGAGCCGCTACAGTTCAAGCCTCCACCTATGTTCGCTCCAAGGAAGCGCACTTCGCCGCAGGCTGTAAAGCCATTACGTAGCAACACGTCTCCTTTTGTGGAAATTCCATCTGCGTATAGAGCAATTCCCTCTTCATTTTCAAAGGAAGATCCAGCACAATTCAAGTTCCCACTGATGTTTGCGCCAAGAAAACTGACTTCGCCCTGGGCGCGAAAACCTTTTTGCAAAAAAACATCACCCTCAACCACCAAACCGTCCGCTGAAATTTCTTTCGTATGGCTCCCTGAAAGAATGATTGTCCGCGTCCTGGCATGTAGCAATATGATTTTATCTTCAATCTTGCAATTGTCCAAGACCAATGGCCTAGACAGGGTGGCGAATTCAAAATCCAACGGTCCTATTATCTTCGCAAGGTAAACCCGAATCCCTTTGGCGTGGACCAGGTTGACCGCGTCTTGGTTTACGCAGAGCCAGTAAAGAAGGTCGGCGCGGATGTTTCGATCCTCGCTCCATTGGTCCGACTCTTCCGGTTTGTATCCTTTATTGTCAAAATCATCGCAATACACTAATTCCCCAATGGGGGCCTTTTGGAGAAGCTCCCATTCCGCACGGGTTTTCGGTTTAAGATGTTCCGAGACCAGTTCCTCAAGGGTTGTTTTTTTCATGGGCCTTTTCTGCTTTTAAAATCGAAAGACATGGAACCGCGAATGAACGCGAATTTACGCGAATAAAATATTTAAAATATCTTTGGTTAGGATTATAGCAAATTAGAGAATCTTTCATCTATATTTTAAACAAAAAGGTTTCAGTTAAAAACAAAAATCATAAAAAATCTGTGCAAATCTGTGTCAAAAAAAAGCTTTTTTAAAAGAGCTATAATACTACCTTCATCTCTCTCTTCCGTGTTTCTCCCTGCCCTTCCGTGGTAAAATTTTCCTGGTTTTTATTTAAAATTCAGCCTATATTGCAAAGACGGAAACTACCATACATTTTTTTTGACAGGATAACAGGATGAACAAGATGAGCTAATCCTGTCTATCTTGTTCATCCTGTCAAATTTTCATTGAACTTCTAAATTAATAAAAGGACAACACAAAGATGACTACACCAAATCCCCCCTCCCCTGCCTCCAACTTCATTCACAAGATCATTACGGAAGATCTGGAAAATCAAAAAAACGACGGGCGGGTGCATACCCGGTTCCCCCCGGAACCCAACGGTTACCTGCACATCGGCCACGCAAAATCCATATGCCTCAATTTCGGCATAGCCGCCCAGTTCCCCGGAGGCCTCTGCAACTTGCGGTTCGACGACACCAACCCCATCAAGGAAGAGGTGGAATATGTGGAGGCCATCGAGCGGGACGTCCAATGGCTGGGATTCCAGTGGGAAGACCGACTCTTTTACGCCTCCGATTACTTTGAGCAGCTCTACCAATATGCAGTGCAGTTGATCAAAATGGGCAAGGCCTATGTGTGCGACTTGAGCGCCGACGAAGTGCGTGAGCATCGTGGCACCCTCACTCGCCCCGGCAAAGATAGTCCATACCGCAACCGTTCCGTGGAGGAGAACCTGGATCTTTTTTCGCGAATGAGGGCCGGTGAGTTCGCGGACGGTTCGCGTCTGCTTCGCGCAAAGATCGATATGGCCTCTCCAAACCTGAATATGCGCGACCCCGCCCTCTATCGGATACTTAAATCATCTCACCATCGGACGGGCGACCAGTGGCCCATCTATCCCATGTACGATTTCGCCCATTGCGTGTCCGACTCCATCGAGGGCATAACCCATTCCATTTGTACCCTGGAGTTCGAGGACCATCGCCCTCTGTATGACTGGATCCTGGATGAACTGAAAGTGGAGTGCCATCCCCAGCAGATAGAGTTCGCCCGCCTCAACCTGAGCTATACCATGATGAGCAAGCGAAAACTGCTGGAGTTGCTGGAACAGGGCCACGTGAGCGGATGGGACGATCCACGAATGCCCACCATCGCCGGACTAAGAAGGCGCGGTTACACCCCGGAGTCCATACGGGATTTTTGCGAGCGCATTGGCGTGGCCAAGGCGGACAGCACGGTGGATATTGCCCTGCTGGAGCATTGCCTGCGGGAAGATTTGAACAAGAGGGCCTTACGAGTGATGGCGGTGATGAATCCCCTCCGGGTGGTGATTACAAACTATCCTGAAGGCCAGGTGGAAGAGATGGATGCGGAAAACAATCCCGAAGACCCCGATGCGGGCTCCCGAAAGGTCCCTTTTTCGCGAGTGTTGTATGTGGAGCGGGACGATTTCATGGAAGATCCTCCGAAAAAGTTCTTTCGGTTGGGTCCGGGACGAGAGGTAAGGCTAAAACACGCCTATTATATTAAGTGTGTGGAGGTGGTAAAGGACGAAGAGACCGGTGAAGTTCAGGAACTTCGTTGCACTTACGATCCCGATACACGCGGGGGCTGGTCCAATGACGGACGCAAAGTGAGGGGAACCCTGCACTGGGTTTCAGCCGAACATTCTCTGGAAGCAGAGGTGCAACTGTACGACCATCTTTTCACAAAGCCGGACCCGGAGGCTGAGAAAAGTGAAGAGGGTTATCAGGCATCTTTGAATCCGGATTCCCTGGAAACCCTGGCCTCATGCCAAGTGGAGCCGGGTTTGGCGGAGGCAGAGGTGGGAACCCGATACCAATTTCTGAGGCAGGGCTATTTTTGCATAGACTCCAAGGAAGGAAAGTTGGTATTCAATCGGACGGTATCGTTGCGAGACTCCTGGGGCAAGATCGCGAAGAAACAGGGAGGGAAGTAGTGGGGATTTATGATCGTTGATTGAGGGTTGGCGAATTCCAGCAGGTTTTTTTTATCTAC
>JAJDAS010000184.1 GCA_029261755.1 Nitrospinia bacterium | reverse complement strand
GGGATTCCATTACCTCGCTCACAATCTTGTGGCTATCCAGATGGCAAAGCGCCAACTTGTCGCGTCCCACCCGGGAGTATTTCAGGATGCCGTCAATTAGGCTGCTCATCCGTTTGGTACGCTTCGTCAACAGTGCCAGATTTTCCCGACCTTCCTCATTCAGCACATGGGCATGGTCTTGCGCAAGCCATTCCGACAAGCATGCAATTCCCCGCAAGGGGGATTTGAGGTCGTGGGATACGATGTAAGCGAAGTTTTCCAGTTCCACATTAGTGCGGCTTAAATCTTTCAACAATTCCTTGCGATGTTTCTCGATCTTTTTTCGGTTTGTAATATCGCGGATTACGCTGGTAAAGGTATGTTTGCCTTCCTTAATATATTCTCCAAAGGATATCCCCAGGGAGATTTCCTTACCGCTTTTATGTTTCCCCGGAAGGTCGATGGTTTTCCAGGATATGGTTCTCTTACCCGTCTCCAGGTAACGTTTGAAGGCGGAACTGTGCGCATCCTTAAGATTCTCCGGCATCAGCATGGTGATTTCATTGCCAAGCATCTCCGTGGATGTATAACCGAATATCTCTTCCACTGCATGATTGACGAAAAGAATTTGACCGTTCTTGTCAACCGTTACTATGCCGTCCGAGGCCGTTTCCGCAACAATGCGGTACTGCTCTTCGCTCTCCCGGAGGGCCTTTGTGGCCAAATTACGC
Source organism: Nitrospinia bacterium (assembly GCA_029261755.1). Taxonomy (GTDB): domain Bacteria; phylum Nitrospinota; class Nitrospinia; order JACRGO01; family JACRGO01; genus JACRGO01. Next base: position 2,206 of record JAJDAS010000184.1, on the reverse strand, counting down.
TGGGCGATGTGTGAAACCAGCGGCCTATAAACTAAAAAAAGGATAATGGGGAAAAGCACCAGGGTTAAAACAAAACCGTCCAGCAAGCCCTCTTCCAGAGGAGATAAGAAAGGCATGGTATGCAAAAACAGCATCAGCAAGGTTTCACAAGAAAAGATGGCCAGCGAAGTAATGAACAGGACCATCCATGGCGATGGGAAAACCCTGGGTTTGGATAGCTTCACATCTTCGTCTTTTTTATTTAAAGCCGAAAAACCGTTTTGATTTTGAGCTGCCGTCTTTTCCATAAGGGTACCTGTTAACGGGACATGGCTACCGATTACAAGAAATCTGTTCCGATTCAATAGAGGGAGTGGTGGAGTATTGGAGTATTGGAAAAACCCAAGGCCAGCGAACGTCCGATTTAACATGTAGGATACCAAAGCAAATGACTCCATTGCATTTTAAAACGGAAATCCTGGCTCCATTACTCCACCATTGAACCATTGAGTGATTGCTCCTTCATCCTCCACCGCCGCCTTCTGTTCTCTGTCTTTTGCTTTTTGCGTCCATCGTCCATCGTCCATCGTCCATCGTCCAAGCGTAGCGTTCGTCCATCGGTCTTTTCCGTCCATCACTCCAATACTCCATTACTCCAGCACTCCACAAAGTCCGTGAACGCATACCTCTCTTTGCTTCACACCTTGAGCCCCAAATATCTGTCTTTAGATTGCCGGTACTTGTGGGCTATGGCAGCTCGGAATAAGTCCAGTAAAGGTCGATCACCCTGATCGCCTCAGCGAACTTAGCGAACTCCACCGGTTTCACGATATATCCCGCCACCCCTAGATTGAATCCATTTACACGGTCCCTTTCTTCCTTGGATGTGGTTAAAACGATGACCGGGATGGATTTCAAATCCGGATCAGCTTTCACAACCTCAAGAAACTCAATACCGTTCATTATGGGCATATTGAGGTCCAGGAGGATGATTCCGGGCCTGGGTGCCTGGGAAGGTTCCGAGAAAGGACCTTCGTTACGCAAAAATGCCAAAGCCTCCTCCCCATTACCCGCAACGAAAAGCTTATTGGCAATCTTGTTTTCTTTGAAGGACCGTTGTACGGTTTTCACGTCCACCAGATCATCTTCCACCAACAAAATGGGCAGATCATTCTTCATCACTCATTCCCTCCGAATGGGAAAAAATTGGTTATGGTTTGAAGAACTAAGTAGTTACAAAACACACAGAATATCGATGTTTCTCTTTCATATCAATAGGCTTGAAATTTATCCGGTGGGAAACTCCATACTCTTCGGGCTGCTTCCTTCAGCCTGTCTTTGAGGCAGTGTAAAATAAAAGGAACTCCCTTGGCCTACTTTTGATTCCACCCAGATCTTTCCATCGTACATTTCCACAATCTTTTTCACCAGGGAAAGGCCGATCCCCGTGCTTTCCACTTCATCCTTGGATTGTAACGTCTGGAAAATCTGAAATATTTTGGGGAAACATTTTTCGTCGATTCCCGGTCCATTGTCTTTGACCCAAAATTTCCAATAACCGGCTTCTACAGCGCAACCGACTATTACTTCACCCTTCGGCTTGTTCATATATTTGATTGCGTTGCCTATTAAATTTTGAAAAACCTGCCTCATTCTCGTACCCTCGCAAAGAATGGAGGGAAGTTCATTTTCTATTTGAACCCTAATATTCTCAGGAGGATGGACCGCTTCAATCACGGTGTTCACTAACTCATTGAGGTCAATTTTCGTTTTTTCCTCCTTGATACGACCCACTCTGGAATACTGCAAGATACCATCAATTAAGCAGTGCATTCGCTTTACCCTGCTTACCAACAAATTCATGTTGTCTCTGCCCTCTTCGTCAAATTTTTCCGCGTAATCAGCCAAAATCCAACCCGCCAGCGAATTGATAGCACGAAGTGGGGCTTTCAAATCGTGGGAAACAATGTAGGCAAAATCGGTGAGTTCGTGATTCACACTCTCCAATTCCTTGAAGAGTTGGCTCTGCTTTTCCTCTGCCTGCTTGCGCTCGTTAATCTCACCCAACAACTGGTCGTTGGTTTTCATGAGGTCCGCAGTGCGCCTTTGGATGGTTATTTCCTGTTCATCTCTGATCTTTTGAAGGGCCAGATATTGTTTTTCAGTGCGAGAAATGAAATAAGAAGCTCCGCCTGCAATGACCAAAAAGATAAAAGCATGAAGGATG
>JAJDAS010000183.1 GCA_029261755.1 Nitrospinia bacterium | reverse complement strand
CGGCGAAATCAGTTTTATTTTTTGAAAGCCAGAAATCAGCGGCCCGTTCGCAGGCCAGGCCCTCTTCCTGAACGAACCCGTTTTCCACCGCCAGTTTGATGGCTTGATCATAAAGCCCCGCCGCCCGGTCTTCCCCCAATGCTCCGGCCAGTTCGGCCTCCATCAACAAATATTTATGCCTGAAATTCATGGGAGCATGGTGCGCCCATTTTTTCATTTTCTTCATGTCGGTGGAGGTTGCCCTCAACAGCTTTTGTTTCTCCGATCCCGAAACCCCTCGGGCTAGGGCAAGTTTTACCAAGGCGTCGTAAAAGTAAAATAAAGGGTTGAACAGGGTTCCTATGACGCATTCCACATATTTTTCCGCCTGTTTCGAGTTTTCCAACGCCCCCTGGTAGTCGGAAAATAGGTAACACAAAATGGTCTTACTGATATAAGCCACAGCGATGGCCGTTTGGTTTTTGGTTTTCTTGAGTTCGGGCAGCATGACGTCTTCATCGAAAATTTTCCCGTTCAACCGACGGGGATTTTCGGACCGACCCATGAGGTTCAGCATCATCTGATAAGTAACCTCATGCATTCGGAGGGGTGCTTCCTGCTGGAGCAGGCGCAAGGTCTGGCAATACTTATCCATTTCCGGCTCCAGCTTCTTCAGTTCATTCCCGCAATAATAGGAACTGAAAGAGTAGACCAGGGCACAGTAGGCCACATATTCCGGTTCTCCGGCGTCAAGCCCGTATTGATAACCCGCCAGCAGTGGGTCAAGCGTGGTTTTTAGGTGTTCCTTATAAAAGCGGATAAAATTGTTCATCACCAGAATGATATTGCACCGGTTTTGGCCGTCCCCTTTTTCTACCAGGTCCATGGCAAACCGGCCGAACTGGTAACCCCCTTCCAGATCCCCGATAACGCCGCACAGGATAAGTCCGTACATGACATAGCCATAGGAAGAATCTCGGCTGTTTCCATGCTTGATGGAGAGGTTTACCATTTTAAAAACCACCAGGGGGAGCAGGTTGGGGGATGCGAAGTATGCGGCGGGTGCGATTCGCATAAGAATCTTCACGGCTTCCAGCTGTTTGGGGTCCGTCATTTCCGGCAAAGCCGCCAGGTCCTCGATATTTTTTCCCACCAGGGCTAATTTGGTGCGGGCAAAACCCAACAAAATATGGAACGTAGCCGGATTGGCCGGAAAGGAAATCCCCAAAAGCCTCATAAGTTCCAGTCCCGCTTGAATGGCCTCGAAATTTTTGTTTCTGGCGATGTGGGCCTGGATCCTGGTTTCGTAGGCTTTGAACTTGTCTTCTAGCCTACGGGCCTGGGCCAGGGTCTCCACGATGAAACTTTCGGCCAGTTCGAATTCCTGGGAAAGAAAGGCCGCTTCTGCGGCTTCCTCGTATAACGAAAGGGTCAGATCGTATAAGTCCCCCCAGCAATCCTTGGGGAGCAGTCCCATGCCTGCCTTAAGGTATTGGAGGGCCGGGCCGTAGGCTGCGGAGGACTTGGCCCGCCGTCCGGCCAATAGATTGAGTCTCGCCAACTCTTCCTTTTTATTTTCGTCGGTGATGAGTTCCAGGCCGGCGTTTAACGGTCCCACAATGTCGAAAATTCTTTCGGCCCTCTCTTCTTCAGGTACTTTTTCCAGAAGAAGATATCCGATTTTCAGGTGCACTTCCTTCTTGTATTCGTCATCAATCAGGAAATAGGCCGCCTGTTGGACCCGATCATGCAGGAAACGAAATCGGGGATTGGCGTCTTCGGCCCCGGAGTCCATGTATTTATACTCCTCATCCTCCGGTACCACGAGTCCCTCTTTCAGGGCCTCGAAGAGATCTTGATAGGTTGCCTGGGGAGGCCGGGCATAAACCACGGAAAGGGTTTTCAGGTCAAACCGGCTTCCCACGCAAGCCGCAAGCCGTAATACTTCCCTGGTTTCTTCCCGGAGCCGCTGGAGCTTGCGGGTCATCAACTCCAGCACGTTGTCGGTAAAATCGCTTTTCCCGATGGCTCGAATGTCCCAGGAAAACCGGCCCTTTTTCTGATCAAACTGAAATAAGCCATCCACATGAAGGGTATGGAGGAACTGGTTCAGAAAAAAAGGGTTGCCTCCGGTTTTTTGCCCACACAATTCGGCAAGGGAGCGAACCTCTTCTTTTTCGTAACGCAAGGTGTCGCATAAAAGCCTGGCGATTTCGCCGGGATCCAGAGGTCCCAGATGGATAATGTTGATCTGGCCCTTGATTTTGCGGACCTCATCCAGCATGGTTGGCAGGGGGTGGCCTGGGGTGATTTCATTGTCCCGATATGCCCCAATCACTAATAAGGACTCAATCCTGAGGTCGGTGATAATATTTTTCAGCAGCACCAGGGACGAGTAATCGGCCCACTGCAGATCATCAAGGAAAACGGCAAGAGGATGGCTTTTTTTCGCGAAGACCTCCACGAACTTCTGGAAGGTAAACTTGAAACGGTTCTGGTTTTCGCTCGCCCCCAGCTCCGGGACCGGGGGTTGAGGGCCGATAATAAGTTCCAGTTCGGGCAGGACCTCAACCAGGACCTGGCCTACGGTCCCCAGGGCCGTCTGAAGTTTTTCCCGCCAGGTTTCAATGCGGGATTCACTTTCGGTCAATACTCGACGAAGCAGTTCACTAAACGCCTGGATCAAGGCCAGATAAGGCACGTCCCTCCTAAATTGGTCGAACTTCCCGGCGACAAAATATCCTTTTTGGGCGACGATGGGTTTATGGACCTCCTGCACCAGGGCCGATTTGCCAATCCCGGAATACCCGGTCACCAGCATCATGTCGCTCTTGCCTTGGCCAACCGCCTCAAAGACCTGCAATAGTTTTTCCGTCTCTTTCTCTCGTCCGTATAATTTCTCCGGGATGTGAAACTTTTCGGATATGTCTTGCTCGCCAAGTGGGAAGGGGGAGATTTCTCCCTTTGATTCTAATTGGTCCAGGCACCGCTTCAGATCATATACAAGACCATGAGCGCTTTGATACCGCTCCTCCGCCGTCTTGGCCAGGAGCTTAAAAATGATGGAGGACAAGGCTTCCGGTATTTCCTGATTCAATTCATGCGGGGGGATGGGGGTTTTGGCAATATGGCAGTGGACCAGTTCCATTGGATCATTGGACTGAAAGGGTGGGACGCCGGTGAGGAGTTCATAGTAGGTAACGCCCAGGGAATAGTAGTCGGTGCGGTAGTCGACAAAGCGGTTCATTCTCCCGGTTTGTTCGGGCGAGATATATTTCAGGGAGCCTTCAAGAACCTGAGAAGTTTTGATGGTAGCGTTTTCGCGGGTTAACAGAGACGCTATGCCAAAATCGATCAACCTCACATGGGAGGTTTCCGGGTTATAAACGATATTACGGGGATTAATGTCGCGGTGTACCACGTTCTGTTTATGAACATTTCCGAGGATTTTCGCCACTTTGATGGAAAGGGACAAAAATTCCTTCAGCGAGTGCGGTTTGCCCGAGTATAGTTTTCTCAAGGATATCCCCCCGAAATCCTCAAGAATCATAAGGGCCGTATTCTGGTATTTTTGAAAATCGTAAACATGGACCACGCCCTCTATTTTGAGTTGGCGGGTGATTTCGAATTCCCTTTGGAAACGGGCCACATCTTCAATCGAGGGGTATTCGGACTTCAGCATTTTGAGGATTACCGGTTTCCGGTCTTCCTCTCTCTCTCCCCGCCAGAATACGGAGGAGGAATTTTCGAATATTTTTTCGCTGGTGACTACCCCACAGATGTTCTGGTTTGGTTTTAGCATCTTTTTTCATTATAAGCTGATATTTTTTGGGTGCATTATATGTAAATTAGGTGTTTGAGTAAAGACGAGTATTTATTAGGTAATATTATCTCTTATTTGGGTTGTCATAGCTTATTCATATAGTTATAATAATGTCATTTTTCCGGGCCGTCAAAAGTTTTCGGGCAGGAGCAATCCCGCTCCCAGTTTTATATGGAGGGCAAAATGGGCAATAAGCAAGATGTTATCATTATCGGCTCTGGTTACGAGGGTCTAAGCTGTGCCACGTATCTGGCGCAAAAAGGGTGTAAGGTCAAGGTCCTGGCCGCCATTCTCAAGAGAAAACTTGTATAAATTTCCAGCCCAGTAAGTGCTGTCGGAATGGTAGAAAGCGGTCCTGCTTGCAGCCGTCCACGGCCGGTTTTGCCGTGTCCTGTGGAGACAACGGCATAGGCCCACGGAACACACAGAAATACACGGAAAGGTCCTCATTGGTTTTTTTTCTGTGTCTTTCCGTGTGTTCCGTGGGTTAGATAGGTTTAAGAATTGAAAAACTTCAAGATTCTGCGGTTTCTCGTTCAATATTCGATATTCAGTTTTTATTTCAACGATTTGGGAAACTTAAGCAAGCAATGCGCCATTTGCTGTTACCATCCACCTTTTTAGCCTGACGTCTAGGCCATAAATCCCCTCTCAATAGGGGACTTTAAAAATGTGCACTTCCCCTCTTTAGAGATAGTCTCTACCCATTAGTAGAAAAGATCCCATAAAAACAAAGGCTTATGGTTTGAATTTCCAATGCTTGCAAAGAGGGGGAGCTGAGGGAATTCTTTCTACTAAAATTTAGCTGGAAGAATTTCTTGTTTCAGGTAAGATTTTTTGATAATGTGGTTGCGTTCTGGTTTAAGATAACTTCAAGAAATTCCAATAGTTGGTGCACAAAAATTTCTCGGATGAAAAAATATCGCTATTCAGCATTAAAAAAGGAGAAGTGCTATGAAGCGCATCTCTATTTTGATACTGGTAAGCTTGTTCACAATTGTTTCCCCAAAAGCATGGGCCAAGCAATCAGCCATTCGGGCAATCTGGAAATCGGTTTCCGTTTTTGACCTGTTCCTCAGCTATAACAAAGAACATTGTTTTTTGGAAAAAGATAAGTTGGCAAAATAAGTGATTTTTTGCTAGGTTTTCTCATAATCGTCGTTTTTTTCGGGCAATTCCGCAAACAACCCCTACAATTTTTTTCGCTATGGTTGCAGAAGATTCTGATCTCCTGGTTTTCCAGGAAGAAGATGAGGAAGAAAAAAAAGAAACCGACAGGAATGGGTCCTGGAAAATAATGATTGTGGACGATGAAGAAGATGTCCACAAAATGACTAAGATGGCCCTCAACACGGTTTCCTTCGCCGGCAAGAACCTGGAGTTTATCAGCGCATATACCGCCCGGGAAGCCAGGGAATTATTGAAAAGCAATACCGATATTGCTTTAGTCCTTTTGGACGTGGTTATGGAGACGGATGATGCAGGTCTGAAACTGGTCTTGTATATCCGCGAAGAACAGGAAAACCAAATAGTAAGGATCATTCTTCGCACCGGTCAGCCGGGATCTGCGCCTGAGAAGAAAGTGATCGTTGATTACGATATTAACGATTATAAGGCGAAGACGGAACTCACCTCCCAAAAAATGTTCACCTCGGTCATTTCCTCCCTACGATCTTATAGCACCATAACGGAACTGGTGGAACGGGAAAGGTCCGAGCAGGAAATGAAGAAGGCGAAGGAAGTCGCGGAAAAGGCCACGAAACTGAAAAACGAATTTGTAAATCTGGTGGCGCATGACCTCAAACACCCCTTTGCATCCATTCTGGGTTTTTTGGAGCTGATCTTGGACGACAAGGAGTGCCCTATTCCGCCAAAACATGCCGAATTCCTTGGTATTGTCAAAAAAAGCTCTGAAAGCCTCATCACCATGATCGATAAACTGCTGGATCTCGGGAGAATGAGTACTGGAGAGGTGGCCGTTTTTAAAGAACATCTTGATGGGCATGAGTTGACATCGGCAGTTGTTGGACGTTTGCGACAGATGGCTAGTAAAAAGGGCATCGAGATTGTGAATGAGGTGAAGTCCGAAAAATTATATGTGGACCGAGAACTTTTTGGATCGGTGGTACACAACCTGACTTCCAATGCTATTAAGTTCAGCAAATCCGATAGTCGAGTAATCATCTATAACCCGGAAACCATGCCTGCCACCATTGCGGTAAAAGATGCGGGCACGGGCATCAATGAAAGAATTCTGCCGAACCTATTCAAACAAGAGGTCAAAACCACCACCAAGGGAACAGCCGGAGAGCGAGGCACTGGGCTGGGATTGCCCTATTGCAAGAAAATCATGGATGCCCATGGAGGCTCTCTGACTGTGAAAACCACCCATGGCGAGGGCACCGTTTTTTACGCAACGCTCCCAGAAGCAAAAGTAGAAGCTCAGATCCAGGTGCAACAACCTGACCGTCTGAGCAGTTAAGAAAAAAGCGGGTAACTAATCTCTGAGGCTTAGGTCTAAGGTTCATACACATCTTTGAGAATTGTGGAAAAGACAATGTTTTTTCAGTCCCCTCCTTTTGAAGACCTCCCCTTTACCCCCCCTTGATAGGGGAGAACTAGTTTTGGAAAATTGAGGGTTGCACCTCGCCATTCGTCACATCTCCCATGTTCCATAAGGTAAATCCGGTCAAGTTAAAACCGGGGGACTCAACCTATTTTGAAAAATATGTGTCAATGCTATAATTTTCAACCATGAAAAAAACACTGATACATCTTCCTCAAAACAAAAGAAACGAACTGAAAAAGGTCGTCTCCATTATCCACAAATTGTGCGATGATGTTGAGATGATAATACGATTAATAACTCATGGAGAATACGATGCAACCTTCATTACATGCTATTGAGCAACAATCTCGACTGTTAAAGCCGGTAGAAAGAGCGCAACTTGCCGAAATCATGCTGGAATCGTTAAGAGACTCTTCATCGTCCGAAGTCGAAGCGGCCTGGCAACAGGAAATAGCAGAGAGAGTTGCAGCATATGAGCGTGGAGAACTTAAGACTTATTCAGCAGAGAAGCTATTTGCCGAAGCTGATAGGATGGCCTAGTGAGAAACGCGAAGTTCATTAAAGCGGCACGTGAAGAATTTCTTTAGTGCTTTTATTTCCACAAGCCGGTTCACGTTTGATGTCCGATACAAGGAGAATTATTGTCAAAAATTTTCCTTATTTTATTTATTACCGAGCCGAGCAGAAAACCATTGTCATTTTTGCTATAACACACCATGCAAGAAAACCAGGATATTGGTTATCTCGACTATGAAGCCGTTGGTTAGAAGCCGGGGTTACCCGCCACTTGGCAAAATATTCTCCATTTTTTTCACAAGTTTTTATCAATTTGAAAGCCGGTCTTTAAACTGAACCACGACCTTGCTCACGGCAGTCCCGCTTATTCCGCTAAAATACGGCAATCATTTCCTCACAAAAAAGAATAAAGAAGATTTCTTCTGAGTAGCAACACGGTTGCCACACTCCAAAAAAAGCCCAAGAGTAACTTGGTTGGAGTTTTTACTCTATTGGCCTTCGTTTCTTTTCTGCTCAAGATCTTCTCCTTCATGGAATACTCCGTGGAGAAACTCGCCGGCTAATTCCAACCCGGAAGGCATGACCATAACCCCTTGGCCGTGCTTTTTATCACCTTTCCATTCACCAACATATTTGCCGCCGTCAGGGTAAATCATAGTCCCGTGGTCGTGACGGCTGCCATAGTCCCATCCTCCCACATATTTCTTTCCATCAGGCCAATCAAAAGTTCCCTGACCGTGTTTTTTATCGCCTTTCCATTCACCAACATATTTGCGACCATCAACAGCTGTATAAGTCCCCTTGCCGTCGAACAGACCATACTTCCAAGCCCCCACATATTTATTCCCATCAGAAAAAATGTAAGTTCCCTGGCCGTGGAATGAACCATTTTCCCACTCACCGGTATATTGAGACCTGTCGATATAAGTCATGCTCCCTTTTCCATGCTGTTTGCCCTTTTCCCATTCCCCTGCATATTTCCGCCCATCAGGAAAAGTGTAAGTGCCGTGCCCATGTAACAACCCATCTTTCCATCCGCCGGAATAATTACGCCCATCGGAAGTAGTGTAGGTTCCATTGCCATTAGCACAATCCCCTTTACAGTCATCCGCGAAAGATTCAGAGAAAACAACACATAAGAATAATATGATTAGTATGGTGATTTTGCCTGTTTTCATAAAACTTTCTTTAGGATTGCCCGAAATCGGAGGTGAGATACTAACACACTACTTCTGAGAGTTTATCTCTTACAATTGTAAAGGTTCAGGCAAAGGCGGAGGAGTGGAAGTTCTTTTTAGAAAATATTCCTTCAATCTAAAAGCAACAATCTAAAGGGCACTTCCAAAGACCAGGGTGTTTCAACACCGACCAATCAGCCCTTCTTGGAATCAATGGTTCTCAGGATGGCATCTCTCACGGCGTTATAGTCCGCCGGAATATTGATGGGTTGGTTTGCGTAGATACTTTCCACGCCTTCCAGTTTTTTCTGGTGGTAGCCCAGCTGAAAATCGGTGAATTTCAATCCGTTGGCGGTGGAAATTACAACAACCTTCGATTTTTTTGAAATCTCTCCCCGCTTTACCAGTTTTATTAAAGCGGCAAGGGCCACTCCGGTATGGGGACAGTTGAAAAGTCCGTTTCGATCCGCCCAGGCTGCGGCATTGGCCAGTTCATTCTCGGAAGCCTGTTCCACGATCCCGTCAAACTCCTTCAAAACCTTGATTGCTTTGTTGATGCTTACCGGGTTCCCGATTTGGATGGCATTGGCAAGGGTTTTTTGGGCTTGAACCGGGCTGAACTCCTTAAATCCGTTTTGGTAGCTAAGATACAGCGGGTTCGCCGCCTCTGCTTGAGCACAAACAATTCTTGGGAACTTGGAGATCAATCCCAATTCCTTCATCAACAAAAATCCTTTGCCCAGGGCGCTCACATTTCCCAGGTTGCCTCCGGGAATGATGATAAAATCGGGGACTTCCCAGTTGAACTGCTGTACCACTTCCAGGCTGATGGTTTTTTGTCCTTCAATCCTCAGGGAATTCATGGAGTTGGCCAGATAGATGTTGTTTTTCGCGGAAACCTCCTGGACTATCTTCATACAGCCGTCGAAATCGGTATCCAGGGAGAGAGTCAAGGCCCCGTGGGCCAGGGGTTGAATCAACTGGGCGGTGGAGACCTTGTCCTTGGGCAGAAAAACCACAGCCTGGATGCCTGCCACTGCGCAATAGGCGGCCAGGGAAGCGGAGGTATCACCGGTGGAGGCGCAGGCCACGGCCATGATCTCCTTTCCATCGGAAATCATCTGGTTCACCATGGAAACGAGGACGGTCATGCCCAGGTCTTTGAAGGAACCGGTATGGTTGTTCCCGCATTGCTTCACCCAAAGGTCTTCGAGTCCAATCTCTTTTCCGAAACGTTCCGCCCAAAAGAGATTGCTGCCCCCTTCAAAGGTAGAGACGATGTTTTCGTTTTCCACGTTGGGGCAGACCACCTCTTTTTTTCCCCATACGGAACTGCCATAAGGCCACTCGGATCTTCTGTAGCGGCCTTCAAATAGGTTTTTCCACTCAGTAGCGGACCTTCTTTTCAGCCTTTTGATATCGTGGCAGACCTCCAAGAGGTTACTGCATTTGGGGCATCGATATATGATCTCGGTTAGCTCGTATTTGCCTTCGCAGCCCGCAATACACTGAAACCAAGCCCTTGAACCTTCCATTTTTATCCCTCTTTTTCTAAACGTAAATAAAATGTTTCTTTTTTTATGATATCCAATTTGTCAATCTCTGCCAAGGCATTTCGAATATTTCTCTCCATGGCAGTATGGGTGGTAATCACTAGCGGTACGCCGCTGTTTTCTTTCTGCTCTTTTTGGATCACTGACCCGATGCTGATATTATTGTTCCCCAAAATTCCGGATATTTTGGAGAGTACTCCCGGCCTGTCTACCACGTAAAAACGCAGGTAGTATTCGGACTCAATCTCTTCCATAGGCTTTATGGGCATGGTCCGAATATTCTCCTTCAGGAACGACCTGGCCGGCACTCGGTTCTGTCCACCAGTGAGAATATTTCGGGATATCTCTATCACGTCACCCACCACGGCGCTGGCAGTGGGCAAGGAGCCCGCGCCTTCTCCCACTAACATGCTGGTTTCCATGGCGTTCCCCAAAATTTCGATGGCGTTTGTGGCGCCATTGATGTTGGATATGGGGTTGTCTACAGAAATCATGGTGGGATGGACCCGAATATCCAGAGAATCCCCGCACTGTTTCGCAATGGCCAGGAGTTTGATCCGGTAGCCAAATTGTTTCGCGAAGTGAATATCGTCCTGGGTGATCTTCGAAATTCCCTCCATATAGACATCATCAATGGGAACCCGGGTTCCAAAAGCCAGGGTGGCCAGGAGGGCGATCTTGTGGGCGGAATCGTGGCCTTCAATGTCGAAAGTAGGGTCAGCCTCCGCAAAACCAAGCCGTTGAGCCTCTTTTAAGGCGTCCTGAAAGTCCTCCCCTTGGTCGGACATCTTGCTTAGGATGTAATTCGCAGTACCGTTTACAATCCCGAAAATCGATAAAATTTCATTTGCCGCGAAATCTTCTTTGATGGTTCTGATCACCGGGATGGCGCCGCCCACACTGGCCTCGAAGCCGATGCTTACGCCTTTAGCCTCCGCAGCTTCAAAGATCTCTTCGCCGTGCTTGGCCATGAGAGCCTTGTTCGCCGTGACGATGCTTTTCCCGTTTTCGATTCCTTTGAGGATGAACTCCCTGGCCGGATGGTAACCGCCCATTAATTCGATGATGACATCGATTTCCGGGTCGTTGAGGATCTCCTCCGCGTTGGTGGTTAAGATGGAGGGATCAACTTTTACCCCCCGATCCGTTTCAATATCCAGGTCCGCGATCTTTTTTAACCGGATTTCAGCGCCAAGGCGCTTGGTGATGAGTTCTCCATTCATTTGAAGCGTTTTGACCACCCCGGTCCCGATGGTACCGAACCCTATCAATCCAACAGTTATTGTTTTGGGCATGTTTACTATTTCCTTTTAAATTTGAAGCTTGAGCTTTATGGGTTTTGTAGGGCTCACAAAACTTTCTTTATTCCCCGGATAGCTTGCCTAATCCGTTGTTCATTCTCCACAAGGGCAAAACGAACGTAATCATCGCCACCTTCTCCGAAACCGATGCCAGGCGACACGGCCACTTTTGCTTCCTGGATGAGAAGCTTGGAAAACTCCAGGGATCCAATTTTTTTATACTGGTCGGGAATTTCCGCCCAGACGAACATGGATGCCTTGGGCTTTTCAATTTCCCATCCGATTCTATTGAGTCCATTCACCAAAACATTTCGCCTTTTCTTGTAGTTGTTGATGATAGGCTGAATATTGCTCCTGTCACTGTTCAAGCCGATGATGGAGGCGATTTGGATAGGCTGGAACATACCATAATCCATATAACTCTTCAATCGCTGGAGGGCAAAAATCATATCCCGATTTCCCGCAACGAAGCCCACGCGCCATCCCGGCATGTTATAGCTTTTGGACATGGTAAAGATTTCCACGCCCACATCCTTGGCCCCAGGAACCTGGAGAAAGCTTGGCGCCTTGTATCCATCAAAAACGATGTCGGCGTAAGCAAAGTCATGGATCACCATCACGTCGTGCTCCTTCGCAAAGGCCACCACCTTTTCAAAAAAATCCAGTTCCACACAAGCCGTTGTGGGGTTATGGGGGAAATTAAGGATCAATAGCTTGGGCCTGGGCCAAAGGCTGAGATGGGTTTTTACCAGTTTTTCAAAAAAGTCACCATCCTTGGACAAGGGGACATGCACCACATCTCCGTTGGCGAGGATCACTGCATAGGTATGGATGGGATAGGTAGGTGTAGGCACCAGTACCGAGTCGCCGGGCCCGATAATAGCAAAGATGAGATGAGAGATGCCTTCCTTGGACCCAATGGTGGCGATGGCCTCTGTTTCGGGGTCCAGCTCCACACCGTGGTTTCTTTTGTACCAATCGGTGATGGCCAACCTCAGCTTCTTGATCCCCCTGGAGGCTGAATAACGGTGGTTATGGGGTTTCCGAGCCGCTTCCACCAGTTTTTCCACGATAAAGTCGGGGGCGGGCTGGTCGGGGTTGCCCATGCCGAAATCGATGATATCCTCTCCGCTTCTCCTGGCCTCTTCCTTCAAAGAGATCACCGTGTTGAAAACATAGGGCGGAAGACGTTTTATTCTACTGAACTCTTTCATAATATTTTATCCACGATCCCAAATAAAATTTAAACGGATTATTTTATCATTGGGAAAGAATATGCACAAATATCCGCCAGATTTGATGCTAAGCAAAATTGGCTGAAGCGGTTTAGAAGTTGGGGAAAACCAAAGGAATTTAAGAGCAAGGCACAAAGGGACAGAGGCAAAAACTTTCATTACTCTGCGTGACCATTGTTGGCGGACAAGTTGGAGATACTGGCCTGCTCCCCATTACCATCAATAAGGAAAAAGAAGGTTACTCGCCCGCAGAGTATACGCGGGGGATTATCACCCCGTTCTTCTTTTCGCGAGCGAGTTAAAGAAGAGTGGATTGAAATTTCCGTTCCGGCCAGAATAAGCGAAGAGACCTTTGCTTGGGCTCAAGAGCGCTTATAAGAAGAACAAGGATTTCGCGTCTAGACACACCAACGAGCCGACTCTTTTGCAAGGCCTTCTAGTTTGCAGTCAGTGCGGCTATGCGATTTATAGGACCTCCTCGCGCACCGTGAAAAGAAAAACATATTATTACCGGTGCATTGGGACTGATAGTCATCGCTTTCCAAATGGGCGGGTTTGTAGCAATCGGCCTATAAGACAGGATTATCTGGATGAGCTTTTATGGGAACAAGTGGTTCAATTGCTGGAAAATCCAGAGATGATTCGAGCTGAAATAGACAGGAGAATCCATGAAGCCAGAAACCCTAATCCCTCAAAAGCTCGCATGGAGATTCTCTAAAAAGAGAACGTTCGCATACGTAAAGGGATAGACAGGTTACTGGACGCTTATCAAGAAGGGCTGTTAGAGCTTTCGGAACTCCGAAACCGGAATTCCGATTTAAGAAAGAAAAAGCGTTGAAGGCAGAGTTGACGTCCCTTGAAGCTGGAATGGTAGAAGCAAGTTCCTATTTACAACTGGTCAACAAGGTGGATGAGTTTATGTGCCAGATAAGGAAATCGGCGAAATATTTGAGTGTCATAGACCGGCAAAAGGTATTGCGGTCTATTGTAAAATGAGGTCTTGGTTGGCCCTGACACGCTGACGTTTAAGCATTCAATCCCGACTAATAGTTCATTTGCCGACCCTTCTGGTTTTCGAAAAACCACAAAACTTGCAGAATCACCAGGGCCGGTAAAACCTGATAATTAGCCAATTTACCTCTTGCGTCCAAGGAGTGTACACTCCAAAAAGTATAATCGCCGTGAAGAGGTTGTCTATGGAGTGTGGGGCTGTTTCGCCACTCCAAGTAAACCCCTTCTTCTAACTTCTCAAGCCGGAACGAGGCAAGCGTTGATTTGCCTGGCAACCGTGAATGCTTACTTCAACCTTTTGAGAAATTACGTATTTTGGGCTTAGCATCGATTATTTAAAGAATAAAAATGGTCGGGGCGAGAAGATTCGAACTTCCGACCCCCTGCTCCCAAGGCAGGTGCGCTAACCAGGCTGCGCTACGCCCCGACGTAAATAATGATTATACTTAGGGATAATGTCTCCAGTCAAATTTTGCGTAAGATGGAGTTCCGTTTCCTTTCTTTTTTAGACCGCCTTCTGGGGTTTCCCTTTTTCTTGGTGGAAAAGTCCGATTTGTATTCCTCTTCTTCCTCATCCAGTCCCTTTTCGCTCATGTAAACCGCCATCTCCATCTTTTGCTGGAATTCCTGGGAGTTGACAGTGAGACACCCTTTGGTTTCGGCAAAGCGTTTGATTTCGTTGTCCGAGGTGACCACAACAAAGGATTTTCTCTTTTCCGAAACCATGGCCTTAATGACATGGTCCGCCTCTTCTCCCAGCTTGGAATAGATGATGGTTAAACCCCTTTGACGCTCCTGTCGCCGCGTGGGGTATCCGCCCTTTCCGCCATCAAAAACCAGGGTGGCCTGCACCCCTTTGAATCCCCGGTAATGGGCAAGGTTCTCGATTAGTTTATCCCTGGCCTCTTCCAGGGTATCTTGCCCGAACCCCTCAAAACCTTCGGAGAGCCCCATAAGATTGTATGCGTCTATGAGAAGATGAACACTCATATAAACCCTCTTAAAAAGTTAGATGCCAGGTTTTCAATCTTAGACCATTCAGCTTACGCCTACAAGCCCAAAGAGCATGTGGGTTGGTAATCAAATGCACCCGCATAAAGGTGTGTGTTGTTATTTATGGCTATTTGGCTTAATATTTCTAGAAATTGTTTAACAAAAGAAAGTTGGAAAGCGATAAACTTTCATTCAACAGGAGAACCCTCTTTTTATGAACGGGCATGAGATTAGAGCCAAATTTTTAGACTATTTCCAGGGAAAAGGACATGCGGTTGTCCCTAGTTCTTCCCTGGTTCCGGGCAACGACCCCACCCTCCTTTTCACCAACGCCGGGATGGTCCAGTTTAAGGACCTGTTTCTTGGCAAGGAGACTGCTAAATACCCGTGTGCCGCCACATCCCAGAAATGCGTCCGCGCGGGTGGTAAACATAACGATCTGGAAGAGGTGGGAAGAACCGCCAGACATCACACCTTTTTTGAAATGCTGGGCAACTTTTCCTTCGGCGATTACTTCAAAGAACGCGCCATCGAGCTGGCTTGGGAATTTATCACCGATGTGGTGAAATTGCCGGAAAAGGACCTGTGGGTTACCGTCTACCACGACGATGATGAGGCCCGCCGAATCTGGCAAGACAAAATTCATGTCCCTTCCGAAAAAATCCTGGGTTTTGGTGAGAAGGACAATTTCTGGAGCATGGGAGAAACGGGTCCCTGCGGTCCTTGCTCCGAGATATTCATAGATAGAGGCGTAGATACGGGATGTGGAAAACCGGATTGCGCCGTAGGCTGCAACTGTGACCGGCATATAGAGATCTGGAATCTCGTGTTCATGCAGTTCAACAGGGAAGAAGATGGAAAAATGTTGAATCTCCCCAAACCCAGCATCGATACCGGGATGGGGCTGGAACGCCTGGCTTCGGTATTGCAAAACACACCGAGTAATTATGAAACCGACCTCCTGCAACCTATCATCGACTTCACCTGCAACCTTGCCGGGAAGCCCTATGGGGAGAACCGGGAAACCGATTTCAGCCTTCGGGTCATCGCCGACCATGCCAGGGCGGCTTCCTTTTTGATTGGAGATGGAGTCCTTCCTTCCAATGAAGGAAGGAACTATGTTCTGAGGAGGATCATCCGCCGCGCCTTGAGGCATGGGAAACTCCTCGGATTGAATAAGCCCTACCTTTACCAGGTGGCGGGTTCGGTGGGGGACCTGATGAAAGGTCCCTATCCGGAACTGAAGGAAGGGATGAATACCATTGCCAGGGTAATCATTAATGAAGAAGAACGCTTTATGCACACCCTGGATTATGGCATGAGGATTCTGGACGACCTTATTTCCGAAACAAAGGCCAAAGGAGAAAAAACACTCCCTGGGAAAGAGGCTTTCAAACTATACGATACCTATGGTTTCCCCATGGATCTTACGGAGGATGTGGCTAAGGAAAGCGGCCTATCTGTGGATCGCAGAGGGTTTGAAGAAGCCATGTCCGTCCAGAAAAAAAGGGCCAGGGCATCATGGAAGGGTGGTGGAGAAGCCGCTGTGAATGCAGCTTATCACGACATTCTCAAGAGTGTGGGCTCCACCCAGTTCCGTGGTTACCAGACCACCTCTATTGAGTCTGAATTAAAAGCGATTTTTGTTAAAGGAAACGAGGTGGAGTCGGCATCTGAAGGAGATGTCGTGGAATTGGTCTTCAGCGAAACCCCTTTTTACGGGGAATCGGGTGGACAGGTGGGGGATCTCGGAAAAATCGAAAAAAGTGGGGCTCTGGTGGAGGTGTCCGATACCCAAAGAGTGCTGCCGGAACTCATTGTGCACAAAGGCAAGGTCACTAAGGGCGCAGTTCGGAAAGGGGAATTGATGGAGTTGCGTGTGGATGTTTCCTGCCGTTCCGCCATCGCATTGAACCATACCGCCACCCATCTATTGCAAGCGGCGCTCAGGCAGGTGTTAGGCGACCACGTGAAGCAGTCCGGTTCCATGGTAGCCAAAGATCGGCTTCGATTCGATTTCACCCATTTCACCGGGATCACTCCCCGGGAGATGGAGCATATCGAGGAGATTGTCAATGGACAGGTGTTGAAGAACACGCCGGTGGAAACCGAGGAAATGAGTTTCGATAAGGCCCTGGAGAGAGGAGCCATGGCTCTTTTCGGGGAAAAATACGGTGATGCGGTTCGTGTGGTTTCCGTTGCAGATTTTAGTTCCGAGCTTTGCGGGGGAACTCATGCCAACTCCACAGGCGACATCGGAATATTCAAAATCATCTCGGAAGGAAGCGTAGCTGCCGGTACCAGGCGTATAGAAGCAACTACCGGTTCAACAGCCTTTGGCAAAATCAAGGACCACGAAAAAATCCTCTCCGAGGTGTGTGAAACTTTAAAAGCGCAACCAAAGGAGTTGGCGGGTAAGGTGGGCAAACTTTTGGAGAAAAACCGGGAACTGGAACACAAGCTAAGTTCTTTAAAGGATAAAGTCCTCCAGGCCAAGGCTGGAGGAGACCTCAATTCCTTAGTGAAAAAAGTTCAGGACATCCCCGTTCTGGTTCAGGTCCTGGAAAATATGGAGCCCAAGTCATTACGTAGTTATATCGATACTACCAGGAACAAACTGGGGTCGGGACTAGTGGTGGTGGGTACTGTAAGCGACGGGAAAGTAGCGCTGGCGGCTGGGGCCACCAAAGATCTACTGGACCGGATTCATGCAGGGAATATCATTAAAGAGATCGCCCCCTTGGTGGATGGAAGTGGTGGAGGAAGGCCGGATATGGCGCAGGCGGGCGGGAAGTCGCCGGATAAGCTTTCAAGTGCATTGGAGAGCGTTTATGGTGTGGTGGAGAGGATGGTTAGTTAGGGCATTTTTTTTGGTTAACGGCTTCGAAAAACTTTACCATGTCTAGATAGAGATTAATTTCCCGGGTTAGCTGGAAACCGGCCTGGAGAATGTTTGCCCTGGTCCTGCGGTTCAGGTCCGGCCCAAAGCGTCGTGTGACCTTGGTCATCCAGTCCATCATGGGACCCATCCAGAAGATATTGCTTCGCACATGCTCGAACATGATCAGTTTGCCACCGGGCTTGAGCACTCTCCGTACCTCTTGCAGTCCTTTCACCGGGTTGGGAACCGAACAAAAGGTGCAGGATGCCACCACGGTATCGAATGCATGGTCGGCAAATCCCAGGAGTTCTGCATCTGCTCGCACAAGCTGAGTCTTTGAATCGGATGATTCCTTTTTTTCCTTGGCTTTTTCCAACATTTTCCAACTGATATCGATCCCCACCAACTGAAGTTCTTGAGGAAAATATTGCAAATCGAGACCGGTTCCCACAGCCACCAACAAGGTCCGGCCCTTTGCACGGGAAAACCATTGACGTTTTTGGTCCCCAAAGCGTAGTTCCACTCCCTTGTTCATGAAGTCCATGGCTTTGGCCGCGTTGTCCCACTTCTTCCACCACACTTCTTCAGTTGGGCTCATGAATCGGCACCTCCCCTTTTAGTTTCCAATCATAGCAATCAATGGCCAGCTGAACGAATAAAGCAAAACCGACGGCAAAAGCCAGCCCTGTCTTGAAGTCGGTCCATGTCCCGGCAATACCCATACCTGCCAGCATGCCTATGACCATGGTGGTAATCATCCCCGGGGGAAAAAGCTGTAAGGTGTTGCAGATGGGGCCAAAGATGAAAACTACGAGCAAAAGAACCACCATGCCCAAGACCATCCCCACTGCCATGGCCAGGAACATGTTCCACCCCTCGCCCACAACCAGGAAGGCCAGGCACAAAGCTCCCGCACCCATGATGGCTGCTACGATATAATCTAAAATACCGAGAATTATTTTCATGAGACCGGGAAAAGCTCCTTTATGATATGGTAGCCTTATTTTGTAATTACAGTCATAGTAAATGAATTATAACAATAAATCTAACAAAAGATAGCGCCTCTTGCAGAAATAAAAAACCCTGGTTATTTTCCGAGCAGGAGAGGAAATAAAGGATAAGGAAGTCGCCTCCCTTGTATAATACTACTCATTAACTTAGCGAAAGCAATGGTAGTAAAAACAAGGAGGCAACTTTATGAAGAAATTATCACAGATGTGGTTCTAAGTATAAGAAGTTTTATTTCCTTATTTAGAGGAAGAGTTTGAAGAGCCTTTGGCAGAGAAGTTAAAGAAGTTAGTAGCGACTCTGGAATTCGTGAGGACTGAAGAGCATGTTTTTATTCCTTCTTATTGGCATGGTCAACCCCCTAAGAACCGTAAAGAGGTAGCACGATCGTTTGTTGCCAAGACAGTTTACAACCTGAGCCTCACACGGGAATTAATTGACAGGTTGAAAACGTCTCCGGTCCTGCGAAAAATCTGCGGTAGGGAAAGAGCCAGCCAAATTCCCCACGAATCATCTTTTTCACGAGCCTTTGCGGAATTTACACAAAGCGGTCTGGGGCAGATAGTGCATGAGGCTCTTATCAAAGAACACTTGGGAGAGCGGGTAGTAGGGCATATTTCACGAGATTCTACCACGATTAATGCCCGAGAAAAACCTCAAAAGAAGAATAAAACTCAAGGCAAAAAAGAGAAGCGCAAGCGAGGGCGGCCTAAGAAAGGAGAAAAACGCTAAAAAGTGCTTACGCGTTTAGAGCAGCAACAGTCCATGACAAAAGAGGAGATGTGGGCAGAATTGCCGAAAGGTTGCGATGTGGGCACCAAAAAGAACAGCCAAGGCTATAAGGAGAGCTCGATTGGCTATAAACTACACATAGATGCGGCGGACGGCCATTTACCTGTGAGTTGTATTTTAATGGGGATTCCCGATTCCAAAAGGAGCCGGATAAGAATCGTTGCTTATGGCGGGAACTCTCTTTAATGAGATATGTGGTATCTCAAGCAGTTAATCCTCGCATGGGATTATTGAGATGTATCAACAATTGGGGTGAGATATCAATAATGCTACGTGAAAGTCCGAGAAAAAGAAAAACACAAATGGATAATTTATTTAATTCATTGAAAAATAAGATAAAATAAGCTTAGCGCTTATGGGATACAGGGGAGGTGTTTTAAAAGAAAAAATACAATAAAAACAATGAATTAGTAACAGAGTAGAGCTTTTGAAAAACAAGAAGAGGAAAGGTGTTTTTTAAAACCTCCCCCAGCCCCCTCCTTCGCAAAGAGGGGGAAATTCAAAACATAAACCTCTGTTTTTTATTGAACTTAATCAACTTGTGTATAAACCTTAGGGCTTAGGCGCAGGCTAAGAAACAACAAAAAACCTCTCAAACCAACCCACTCAACTCCTCTCCCAGTTTCACGATTCTTTTCCTGGACTCCAGGGGCTTCACCCACCTATCGGGGATGGCTTCAATACCGTTATAAGCCCCGGATATCCCCCCGAGTATGGCTGCGATGCTGTCTGTGTCGCCCCCACCGTTCACCGCGTTGATCATGCCAGTTTCAAAATCATCGGGGGAAAGAATGAAGTAGAAGAGAGCGGCAGGTACTGTTTCCATGACGAATCCCCCCACGCCTATATGCTCCATCGCCTCCTCCAACGGCTTGTCTTGTAAGAGGAGAAGCCCGTTTACCTTTTCCGAAAGATCGTGGCTCGTCGGGGCAATGAAGGAAGCAATACTGCTCAGGAACACCCTTGGATCGAAAGCCCCTTCCCAACTGATGCACAGCGAGACGGCATGGGCCACGGCCAAGGCGCCTGCCACGGCACGGGGGTCGGTATGGGTCATGAGACTGGAAATGCGTACGGCCTCTAATAGTTCATCGGGCCGGCCATGAAAGAAGAGTCCGATGGGCGCAACGCGCATGGCGGAACCGCATCCCGCAGAATCCACCCCGCTTTCTTTCCACGAAACCCCTTGAGCGAGCTTGTTGCAGGCAACGGTGCAGGCATAACCACCTCCTCTAGCAAACAAAGGCCAACGTGCAAACTTTTTGGCCAGATCCTCTGAGTCAAACCCCTTTTGATCTAATAGAGATTCTGCAATGAGGAGGGTCATCTGAGTATCGTCGGTGTATCTCCCCGGACCGAAGCGTTGGTCCTGCATTTCTTTAAGGACACCGTAAGTAGCCCGGATATCTCCAGCGCTCCACCCCTCCACCACCATGCCCAGGGCATCACCCACGGCCACGCCGATGAGAGAGCCGATGAATTTGCTTTTTAGTGAGGGCATTTTTGTGGCCTTATTCGTTCTGTTCCTTTTTTAATGTTCGCTCCAGTGCATGGAACCTTTCCAAAGCTTTTTTGTGGTGGGGTATTAATTCCCGGCATTTTTTATAATTGAAAACTGCGTCGGGAATTTTGTTTTTTGACTCTAAAATATTTCCCATATGAAAGAAGGCGCCGGCACGCATTTCATCGGAAGAATTTCCATCGTTTGCGATAGCCAGAAAATGTTTTGCGGCCTCATCCAATTCGCCCTTAGTTTTTAACAGAGACGCCATGTGGTAATAAACAAAAACCGGTTTACCAGGATATCGTCCCAGCTCTTTTTCAAGAAAGTTTACCGCTTCCTCTATTCTTCCCATATCCCGCAGGGAAAGCCCAACTTCATAATAAAACCACTCTGTCTTTTTGTCGGGATGTCGCTCCAGTTCTTTCTCAAAGAACTCTACTGCTTCTTCTATTCTTCCCATATCCCGCAGGGAAAGCCCAATTTCATAATAAAGCCACTCTATTTGTTTGTCGGGATATCGCTCCAGTTCTTTTTGAAAGAACTCTACTGCTTCTTCCGTTCTTTTCACAGCTCTCAAGGAAAGCCCAATTTCATAATAAAACCATTCTGCCTGTTTGTCGGGATATCGCTCCAGTTCTTTTTGAAAGAACTCTATTGCCTCATCCGTTCTCCCCATAGCTCGCAAGGATTGGCCAATTTCAAAATACAGCCATTCTACAGGATAATGGTTTTTTAAAAGCCATTTTAAGCGCTTAACTGATTTTTCAGCTTGCCCGTCCAAACGGTAAAATATACCCTCTAATAAGCAGTATTCGTATTTGTATGGAAAGATATACTTTTTAAATTTTGCTATGTTTTCGCGCATCTTTTGAAGGTCACCCATGGCCTGCCAGGTTAATGCCATCTCAGCATAAACATAGGGCCTGTTTTTTTTTAAGGACAGCGCTGTCTCCAGATATTGAACCGCTTTTTTATGCTCATAGCAGCTTCTGAAGTAAATCCCAAGGTGTACCAATGGAAGAAGGTCATAAGGATTGATGGCAAGAGCTTCCTGGAATTCCCTTATATACTTTTCTTTCATGCCTTCCCGGAGATAGTAATCGGACATTTTACCTTTTCTCATTCCAATGGAAAGCATATTTAGTTTTTCAATTTTCAACTCCCATGGTTCATTTTCCTTGTACATTCTTTCCCCATTTTGTGCATCACCGGAAAGGCGATAGACCGGAAACTTGTTATAAAAGACCCGGTCCACCTTATAGTCCAGCCCAGTAATTTTATTCAGCACCTCAATGTTGAAAGTAGAGATAACCTGGATGATAAATTTTGGCCTTTTCTCAATAATTCCTTTCATGGTTTCGTCAAACTGGTATTCATGCTCTTTTTTGTATGGCCCGACAAAATCCGTAATCGATTTTTCACAACTACGCCTGTCGGATAACAAATAAAGATTGGCATGGGTTCCCCAAACGTAGATGTAGTCCATTTCCTGCGAATTCTTCCTGATGTAATTCGCTACCTCGGGAAAATAGAGGTACTGTTCCATTTTTCTGAAGGAACTAAAGTACCTTTGGCGGTCCCTTTTGCATAATAG
Source organism: Nitrospinia bacterium (assembly GCA_029261755.1). Classification (GTDB taxonomy): domain Bacteria; phylum Nitrospinota; class Nitrospinia; order JACRGO01; family JACRGO01; genus JACRGO01. The sequence goes on along the minus strand of JAJDAS010000183.1, from coordinate 5,346 downwards.
TGAGCTTTGAAGAAGGTTCCATGTTGAATATAGAAAAGACAGGAGCAAAAGGAGGAAGACAAAAAGGACTATCGGCGAAGGGTTTTGGTTTAATTCAACGATAACTTCCATAACGGAAATAGCCGAGCACAGGGAAAAAATGGGAATGAGAGGGACATAGTGGTATTGCCAAAAGGCCCTCTGCCCAACAAGGGTTAGCACGGTGGTCATCATCCAGAAAAGGATGAAAACCTGTTGCGGATTTTGTTCATGAAGGCAAATGATGATGTACGGAATGGTTCCGACCCAGATGAAAGCCGTTTCTTTCAACAAAGGTAACAGGTCATCTACAAAGCGTTCGAGGATATCCAAAATCGAGCCTATATACCCCATGGCAGCAAAATACCTCAGTTTATACTGCATCCATAAAAGTTTAAGATCCTTGAAAAATATTATGAAAACTATGGAAAAATGGACAAACAAGGCCACTGAAACTCCCAGGCAAAAGAGACAGGCCATCATCCATGTACCATAAATAAATATGTAAAGGGGAAAGACTACCGCGCTGACTAAAACCACCGGCTTCCAGATTAATGCAAAACCCATGAACAGGCCGGATAAAATCAGCAAAAGATCTTCATGGCCGTTCATCCCCGTAAGGAGACATAGCGCTGAGAGATTGATAGGCAGCACATAATATTTTTCCGTGCTTATGGAGTAGGTTCCAAGGTTGGGGGCAGAGGAAAAAAACAAATAGAAGAAAGCAGCCAAAAGCCCGGCAGGTTCACCACCTAGGCATGAGGCAAGACTGAATACCGATAGGCCTGTTAAAGTATTGTAGAACGCGAAAAACAACCTGACTTTTTTTATGTTGCCTCTGAATAGCTTGTAGACACCGGATTCCAAATAAAGCGAAATAGGAAATATTCCGCCCCAGAAATCCTTGATAAACCTAACGCTTTTGCCCCTGAAATGCCCCAAATAAGCGTAAAAACCAAAATCTTCATCAATGGGAAAATCAAGGTAGGGAAGCCTGGCGACAAGACCCAGGGAAAGTATAAAGGTGAGAATGAAAAAGGTTACCATGTTGTCCATATTTCAGTCCTGTTGGAATTCTCGGGAACTGGCCTTTCTATGACATGCTGCTGCATTTTTTGTGCGCAAACTGGGTAAAGGAATGATGGAATATTGGAGTGCTGGAACAACCATGACATTTTATTGAAAAGCAGCAGGTTGTAATCCGTTTTTACCTTTAAGCGACAGTGTTTGCAAGGCTTTGTTTTGCCAGGACAAAGTGATAAGCTCTATCATTAAGAAAGGATGATATGTCCTTGGTGATCCATTGGCAGCATCACTATAGGGCACTACCAAAAACTCTCTTTTTTGAAGAAATCTACCACTAATTCCCACTTTGTTAAGGGGGTTAGGGGGTTGTAAAGAGAGTTTTTGGTAGTGCTCTATACATACCTTCATCTTTTGATTTTTCCGGCAATTTGGCAGTTTAATGAAGACAAGACGCAAATGCAATAGATCCTCGACTACTACACACTTTGAACGGATGTTTTGACAACATGCTCACGAAAATAACCCAGTCCATACTTAATGATGACCTGCAAGCCGCCGACTCATTGCTGAGGCAAAAACCGGAAGGCTACCAGCTTGCCCATTCACTCCTGAAGATGGTTATGGGGAGACGCCCTCCGTTGGAAAAGCTGAAGGCCAATCTTCCGAAAGTCATCAATATCTCCACCTCTTTTACCTGTCCGCTAAAGTGCGAAATGTGCAGCGCGGGATTCCATAACAAACGATCTCTCTTCGCAGACAGGAAGTATTTGACACTTGAAGAGTTCAATCAAATGCTGCCTTGGATGGAAAAAGGCACAAGTATCAATTTTTGCGGAGAAGGTGAAAGCCTGGAATCGCCCCTTATCTTTGATTTTCTGAAGAAAACAAGAAAGAAGCTTACCGTTGTGATTACCAGCGGCATAAATCTCGACATCGAAAAAATAAAGTTTTTAATCAAGTCCGATTTAGATATACTTCATTTTTCCTTTGACGGGAGAACGTCGGTGGGCCACGGTGGAGGGAAGGAAAAATATATTCAAAATTTTTGGCAAAGGATACGGAACATTCAAAAAATCAAAAAGGAGCTAAACAGCAATTCCCCGGCCATTGGCTTGCAAGTCACCGTGAACGGTGAAAACGTGGACAATCTTGACGAAATATTCTCCACGGCGTTGCAACACCAAGTGTACGATATCGCCCTGATACCCATGATTGTTCACAGTGAAACGCTTTTTCAAAAATCCATTCACACGAACTATGAAGGGGCCAAGAAAAAAATAAACAAAGCCATTTCAAAGTGGAATAAAAAGGGAATGGATATCAGCTTCATGGTACAGCATAAAACGGTGAGGGATTCCGTAAGCCCTTGTTTTTTTGTGGATAACTACATTGATTTCCATACGGAAGTAAACCTTCCATCCATATGTTGCAGTTCTTTAAGGATGCCATTGGAAATTTCTCATTATCCGGTAACGAAATACTGGAACTCATTCCCCTTTCGTTATTTCAGGTTTTTACATTTTCACTCTGAACTTTCAATGCTGCCCATGACGTGTCAAACATGCTGGATAGCAAACCTGAAACGGTATTCGAAAACATGCCGTGACTCGCTTTCAGGGAGTCCCAACCAAGAAGCCTACCCTTTGTACCTGGAGGCCTCCAGCCTGAAAAACAGGAACAAACTGGAGGAATCCCAACGCCTTTTTGCAAAAGTATTGGACCTGAAGCCGGAATCTTCGCTTGTTGGTAAATCCTTTTTTCATTTGGGAGAAATAAAATTAAAGGAAAAAAACTATCCCGCTGCTTTCTCCTCCATGAAATCGGCAGTGCAACATTGTTTTGACCATAAAATGGCCTTTATTTACCTCTATCTTTTATGGATGTTGCTGGAAGAAGGCCGGCCCGCCAAAAAGAGAAACAAAGCTAGCTACAAGTGGCTCCAAAATTTTACTAAAAAAAAGTAACCGTTCACAGGCCCGGAGGGCCGAAAGCGTATAGCCGGGGGCAGCCCCCCCGGAATTGGAAACAAAAAAATAAGCCCCAAAGTGGGCGAAAGAAAAAATTTCCTTTGGCTTTTGAGAGTGGCAAATGAAGATAAAAAAGGATGTGTTTGGTCTCAGCCACCCTGGCTTCGACCCTCAGGGTGGATAATCATAGCAGCCTTCCAATTTGCCCACCATGGTCAAATGCCTTTCACCCTTTGATTGTGCGTCCTGACCACAACCCTTCGGGCGGTGAAAAAAAACCGTCCAATTTGACCGTCCTGGTAAAATTGTAAGGGCTCAAATATTTTTTTGCTTTTACACCGGGGGCTACGCCTTGATGCTCAAGGCTCACCCCCGGCTATATGCTTTCGGCCCTTCGGGCCTGAAAAGCATATTGAATCAGCCTTCACTGATTTATGGGTAAAAATTAGTTTAAAAAAGGGATTTTTGGGAAGCGCTCAGAGCACTTATGAAATACAATTCCATGAAAGGGAAATACAGTGAAAGAAGGCTTTCAGTTGAGAGAAGTATTTAACAAGCCGGAAGTCAAAAAATTAGCCCAAAACATTAAAAAGACCTGGGCTGGATTTAATCAAAAAGGGTTTACTCAATCCATTAGCGCTTACATAAATGACTTAAGCTTCGGGGGGCGATCCAGATTGATCGCTGATCAATTAAAGGCGTTTTTGCCGGACGATTTCCCCAAGGCGGCCGACATCCTGATTAAATCATTGGGCCCGGAGCTTGGGAAACCGGAATTGACCGGTTTTGAAGGATTCATTATTATGCCGCAATGTTTGTTTATTTCAAGGAACGGATTAGACTATTTTGACATATCCATGCGCGCCTTTTATGAAATGACCAAGCGGTTTTCCGCCGAGGGAGAGATTCGCCCATTTATCAACAAATATCCTAACAAAACTTCGGATCTTCTGGCTAAATGGGCTGGGGATTCGAACTGTCATGTTCGGAGGCTCGTCTCCGAGGGGACCCGTCCACGGCTGCCTTTAGCATCCAGGCTCCCTCAATTCCAGGAAGATCCTCGACCGGTTTTAAAATTGTTGGAAAAATTAAAAACCGACCCGGAATTATATGTCCGGAGGTCCGTGGCGAATAATTTAAATGATATTAGCAAAGACAACTCGGATTTAGTAGTGGAAACTTTAAAGAAATGGCAAAAGGTGAATAACCCGGGCACTCAATGGATCATTAACCATGCTTCACGCTCTTTGATAAAAGCCGGGAATAAAAGGGCATTATCCCTATTGGGATTTAAAGAAAACCCTCTAATAAAAGTAGAGCAATTTACCCTGTGTTCGGATAGTGTAAAGCTAGGTTCCGATTTGTTTTTTGATTTCAAGGTCAAGTCCCTGGGAAAAGAACCGCAGGATTTAATGATTGATTTTGCTGTTCACTATATGAAGGCTAATGGTAAATTGGCCCCAAAAGTTTTTAAGCTTGCTAAAAAGAAAATTCCGCCCTGCTCCTCTTTAACCCTATCCAAAAAACATTCTTTTAAACCGTTTACAACAAGGAAACATTATCCCGGAAATCATTTACTTGTTTTGATTATCAATGGGAAGGAGTTAGCCAGGAGCAGTTTTAATTTAAAAACGTAAAGGAGAGAGAACTAATGGAAAGAGAATTGGATCTTTTAAGGCAGACCAGAAACAATTTTATTTCTGCTATTGAATCATTATCAGAGAGCCAAATGATGGTGATTCCAAAAGGACTGAATAATAATATTTTTTGGAACCTTGGGCACATTTTGGTAACTCAACAGCTTTTATGTTACCGCTTTTCAGGTTTACCCGTTAAGGTCCCCGATGAATTTGTTTCTTTGTTTAAGAAAGGAACTTCACCCGTTAGTTGGACTAACACGCCTGCTATAGCTCGAGTTAAATCCCATATGCTTAGTTCTATTGAGGATTTATATAAGGACTATCACAGCGGAGAATTTAAACAATATAAACCCTTCAAAACGCATTATGGCTTCTCTCCCCAATGTATTGAAGACGCTATTCGCATGAACAATGTCCATGAGGCCCTTCATTTGGGTATGGTTGAAATATTAAAAAAATTGGTACTTGCCGAGGAAGATAAACCGGGAAAGGCTAAGATTTAAATTTCGTAACTACTGAGGTACAAAGGCACAGAGGCAGAAGGCACAAAGTGAGATTTCATACGCAATGTGTAGGTGAAAGCAATGATTCTCAATCGCATGAAAAACAGACAGTCGTACCAATTCAAATATGCTTTGTGGCTGGAAGACTCCCAACTTTATGCCTGGTTGCCTTTGTGCCTTCTGCCTGAATAG
>JAJDAS010000182.1 GCA_029261755.1 Nitrospinia bacterium | reverse complement strand
CTTTTCTTTGCCTCTCCAGGGGGGAAGGGCTTCGGTCGTTCCCTCCTTTTTTTTGCATTGTGGCCCACAGGGCTGCGCCACTATGGAGCCATCGGTTACTTTTATAGAAATCCTTCCTTTTTCGACGTTCAATGTTGGGCGTTCGATGTTCGATGTTAAGGTTTTTCCATGCCTTTCTTCCTCCAATAAGAAGCCAGGAACGAACCCGAAAGGTTGTGCCAGATACTGAAGATGGCGCCGGGCAAGGCTGCGGAGGTGGAAAAGTATTTCACCGCCAGGGCCACACTCAAGCCGGAATTTTGCATTCCCACCTCGATAGCCAGAGTGCGGCACTCCTTCTCTCCATATCCCATCATCCTGGCAAGGCCATACCCGCAAGCCAATCCGAAAAGGTTGTGCAGGACCACGCAGAGAAAAAGCACGGGGGCCATGGAGGCCAGGTTATGTTGGTTCATACCCACGATAATGGCGATGATCAAAACGATGGAAAAGACCGATATCATGGGGAAGACCCTCTGGAACCTCTTGATCAATTTTCCCCAAAAGGTGTTGATCAATATCCCCAGGCTCACCGGGAGCAGAACGATTTTCAGGATACTCACTAGCATGCTCATGGCCGGTACCGGGACGGTTTGCCCGATATACAGCCACGCCAGGAATGGTGTGGCTACGAAGGCCAGCAGGGTGGAAATGGAAGTGAGGGTGATGGAAAGGGCCACGTCTCCACGGGCAAGATAACAGACCACGTTGGAAGCAGTGCCGCCAGGGGAACATCCCACCAGGATCAAACCGGCGGCCAGATAGGGTGGAAGGCCGAACAGCTTCGCGATGATCCATCCCATGAGGGGCATTAGGCAAAACTGAAGGGCCGTTCCGAAGGCAAAGACGGAGGGCCTTTTCAGCACTTGGGAGAAATCGCGCGCCAGGAGAGTCATCCCCATCCCGAACATCACCCAACCCAGGAGAGGGACGATGGCCGGTTTCATGGCGGCAAAGGGTGTTGGGAAATAAAAGGCCGCAACGGAAAAAAGTACGGCCCAAAGTGGGAAGAGGTTCATGGTTTCTGGGTTCAAAGTTCAAAAGAATTAACGTCGAACATCGTACACTGAACATCGAGCGCCAAAGAAGGAAGGGATTGGTTTTAATTCCCCCGTTGTTAAGGGGGCTGGGGGTTGTACCAACGTTCCAAACGAGGGCACTGCATTTTTTTTCATACTCGTGAATGCTTACAAAAATTCAACCTTCTTCGATGTTCGATGTTCGACGTTAAAAGCCCTTCTCAATTCAAACCAATGGTGCGTGGTTCCCGCCTAAAACCAGTCGCCAATAACCTTCACCAGCCCCTTGCCCTTTAGGGGTTCAAGGAAGGGAGAGGGCATTATGGAATATGGATTTCCATAACGGTCCTCCCTGCTGGAAAAGTAGGTGAAATAGAGCCTCTCCTTGGCCCTGGTGGCAGCCACATAAAAAAGACGCCGCTCCTCTTCCAGATCCTCATCCTTCTCCATGGCGTAATAACTGGGAAATCCGTTCTCGTTGAGCCCCATCACAAACACGGTGTCCCATTCCAACCCCTTGGACGAGTGAACGGTGGAGAGGATGAGGTACTCTCCCATGGCCTTTTCGGAGGGCATCATGGTTCCATTTTTTGCTGTGTTGGGCGGCTCCAAGGCCATGTCGGATAAAAGCGCCTCCAGTGATTGGTAATTCCGGGCAAGGGTCATGAACTGCTCCAGGTCTTTCTGTCTCCTGGGGTAATCGTCGTATTTGCATTTGATGATGGGAGAGTAATATTTCAGTAGCTTTTCCATGGCTTTGACAGGAGACCTGACGGGAGAGGCTATATAACTGAAAAGCTTTTCCAGTTCCCGGAAGGGTTCCTGGAATTTCGGAAAGCCTTTGAGCTTGGTGAAGACAAAACAATTTTCGGCGGAGAGCAGTTGCCTCACCACCTTTTCGCAGGTTTTGGGTCCCATTCCTTCGATCAACAACAGCAGCCTGGTCCAGCTAACGGTATCGTCGGGATTTGCGATAACCCGCAAGTGTGCCAACAGGTCCTTCACATGGGCCGTCTCCACCAGCTTGAATCCTCCATGTTTCACGAAAGGGATGCCCCTTTTGTTCAGCTCCAGTTCCAATTGATAAGAATTGCGCGAACTCCGAAACAGAACGGCCATCTGATTCAACGGCACCTTGGGCTCCATGCTCAACTCTTCTATGGTGTCCGTGATGAAGCATGCCTCGTCCACGGGAGTTTCGTTTTCCACCAGCACCGGGAGTTCCCCTGTATCTTTTGTTTGGGTAAAAAGGTTTTTACTGAACTTTTCTTTGGCGGGCCGCATAATGGCGTTGCAGGCGGTGAGAATCTTCTGGGTGCTCCGATAATTTTCCTCCAGCTTGATCACCTTCATGGAGGGAAAGTACTCCTCAAATTGTTTAATATTGCCGAAGTTGGCGCCTCGGAAGGAGTAAATGCTCTGCGCCGGGTCTCCCACTGCCATGACGTTGTTGTGTCCGCCTCCCAGGAGGGAGACGATTTCCGCCTGGAGCAGGTTGGTGTCCTGGTATTCATCCACCATCACCACTTGGTACTGTTGCTCGATTTGTTGCCGGAACTCCGGATCCTCCAGAAGCTCCTTGAAATAAACCAGCAGGTCGTCGTAATCCAGCATATTGTGTGTTTTTTTGTATTCTGTGTAGGCGTCTTGCAACTCCACGATCTCTTCATAGAACTCCAGGAATTGTTCGTGGTATTTGGATAGGATTTTTTCCACCGGTTCTCTTTTGTTGAGGGAGAGGGAAAGGATGGAGGCCAGGGTGGATTTTCGGGGAAACTTCTTGAGCTTTTTGGTGTATCCCTTTTCAGCCTTCAGCAAATGGATGGCGTCCTGGGAATCCGCCATATCCATGATGGTGAAGTTCGATGCGATACCGATACGCGAACCGTATCTGCGTAAGAGCAGGTTGCCCACTGAATGAAAGGTCCCACCGGAGACCCTGGAGCATCGGTCGTCCAACAAGGCGGAGGCTCGAAAAAGCATCTCCATGGATGCCTTGCGAGTGAAAGTGAGGAGGAGGATATTTTCCGGAGCGATGCCGGATTCCAGCAGTCTCGCCACCCGGTAAACCAGGGTCCTGGTTTTTCCAGAGCCCGCCCCGGCGATGACCATGGAAGCGCCCTCGGTTTGGCTCACGGCCTCAAACTGGCCGGGATTCAACTCTTTTTCGTAATCGATTTTCATGGGAAAAGGAGTGGGGAATCAGGGCGAAAAATTGCCACACAAAGAACCTGGATACTGAGGACCCGTGAAGGGGCAGGGTAAGATGATTTACTGAAAACTTGCGCAGGCAGGGGAGAGAACCGCTTTTCACTTGTGGGTCCTCTGAAACGGTTTTAGAATCGTAAAGCCTCAGGCCGCTTTTTGGACTTTCCCGGAACGGATACAACGGGTACAGACCTTTACGGTTTTTGGTGCGCTGTTAACCACCGCTTTTACCGTCTGGATGTTTGCATTCCAGCGCCGCTTGGTTTTGTTGTTTGCATGACTGACGTTATTGCCGAAAGATGGACCCTTCCCGCAAATTTCACATTTTCTGGCCACTTTGGAACCTCCTGATTTGATTTTGGAAAAGAGGTAATATATCATAGAACCAACTTCTGGAGCAACCAACTCCAACCCAAACCAACCAACAAATAGTAAGCCATGGAAATTACCAAAGAATCATCCATCAAGGAAGTTTTGAAGGAATTCCCGGAATCCAGCACGATTTTTGATAAACACAACATGGCCTGCATGGGTTGTCTGGGAGCGGAGGCCGAGTCCATCGAAAACGGTGCGCTGATGCATGGTCTGGATGCCGGCCAGATCGTAGCGGAGTTGGTGGAAGCTTTCGAGAAGAGCAAAAAATCCGACTAATTTGCCGGTCCCCTTTCTTTCCTGTAGTTTCTTTTTCTCCGTACCCTTTCACTTTTCAAGACTTTTTTGCCCAAAAGATCCTCTCCCTGCGCCTGTGCTCCGGCTTTCTCTGGGAATTCATGCCGTAAAGGCCCTGCCTCGCACAATTTTAGAGCTGATTGTTGCCTTTTGTGTCTATGGAGTGCAGGGACTGTGTCACTGCTTTAAAAAAATCTCTTTTCATTTAATTTTTTGTACCCATCCACGGGAACCAGGCTTAAACGAAGCTGGGAACGCGGGCGTCTCGCCCGCTCTACGCAGCCGGGACGGCTGTGTTCCCAAGGCTTTCAGCATTTGACTAGGGAAAAACACGGCCCTACAATAAACCAAAATGCCTTTTTTCTATGAGGCAAATCACCTCAGGGAACATGATTCAGGAGAAAACATTGGCAACGAAATCTTCTATAGAATGGGCGGAATCAACGTGGAATCCCATTACCTACCCAAAAAGCCCTTTCTCACCTCTCCCTTTATCTCCATCCGGTGTTTCGATTTGGTAGTTCATCTGTTTGTAAGCCGCTAACCTCTTCTTGAACATGGAAACGGTTAATCCGCTGGAAGCGTCCAGATAATCATGGATGAGAACCTCCGATTTGCCGGGATACTTGCGGTGAATGCGACCCGCATACTGGATGAGCCTTCCCTTGAAGGAAACAGGCATGGCCAGAATCAGGGTGTCCAGGGCGGGAAGGTCGAACCCTTCTCCAATGAGGGAGCCGGTGGCAAGTATATAGAGTCGGCCAGAGGATTGAAGCGCATCCTGCATCTCTGTTAAAACCTTGTTCATGGCCTTCTTTCCCATGTTGCCCACTAAAACGAATTCCCGAACAGGTAAGTCATCAACCATGTTCTTGATAGCTTCAGAAAGAAGCGCCAGGTGCTCCTTTCTGTCGGACAGAATGAGAGGCAGCCTCCCGGCTTCCAGAGTTTGTTTTACGTCTCGCGCCACGAGATGAAGCCTTTCTTCATCCGCAACGAGCATCTCCCAAACCTCATGGATGGGTGGCTGAGGTGGAGTATCGGACGGCATGGCAAAATTCGTCTCATGCACCACAACCCTCTTTTTCAGTTCGGCGCTTCTCGAATCTTTCATCTCATAACGTACAGGTCCACACTGCATATGCAAGATGGCCTGGTGTCCGTCTTTTCTGTACGGAGTTGCCGTTAGCCCAAGAAAATATTTTGCCGGAATTTGTTTGAGAACGGACTCAAAAGAAAAGGCGGGAACATGGTGGCATTCATCGATAATGATGTGGCCGTATTTCGCGAATGCCTCGCGGAGATCCTCTAGCTTGGACAGGGTTTGAAGCATGGCCAGGTCAACTTCCCCGGTAACTTTTTTACCGTTTCGATCCAGAACTCCAATCTTTTTTGGGTCCATTCCCAGAAAGGTGGACAGTTGTTCCCGCCACTGCTCCAAAAGCTGCTTCCGGTGAACCAAAATGAGAGTAGGCGTTTTTCTCCCGGCGATGATTTTGCAAGCCATCACCGTTTTCCCAGCTCCCGGCGGGGCAACCAGAACGCCTGTTTTGTGTTTCAACATTTCTGCGGTGGCTTTCTTCTGTCCTCCGGCCAACTTCCCTTCAAAAGAAATCTTCAGTTTGCCGGGCTTGTTCCTAGTATCCTCGAAAATCATCTGCGCTCCGGCAATTTCGCATAGTTTCGTACACGCTTCCAGGGTCCCCCTTGGCAACAGGATTCGATCAGGAAACATCTCTCCACAAAAGATATATCTCGGCGTCTTCCAGGTGGAAAACCTGAGACGTTGGAGTTCAAAAAATTTTGGATTAGCAAAGGTCGCGGTTCGTTTGAACGCAAAGATCAATGGAGGGGGGAGGCCATTCAGGAAAATGGTGAGCATTTCCCCAAGGCACATGGTTATTTTGCCATGGAAGCAACCGGGAGAAAGCTTCATGGAGCCGGCGTCCATGGCTTTTTCCGCCCTCTGTCTTTCCGTATCCTCTATTAGGGCCAGAGGCAAGAAGTCTTCACTGGGGATGGCTTTTTCCAATGCCAGGCCTAGGTCTTTGAGCGATAACATTTTCTGCTTGGCGAGAAACTCCCATTGGTCCGCATAAGGTTCAAAGGTTTCATCCACAAAAACGCTGTTGCCCAAATTCCGTGAGTTCTTCTGCAATGGCAAGGCGATGAGATTCCCGAATCCCCCTTTGGGCATGGTGTCCTGATTAGGAAAAAAACGGTCATAACTTTGAAGACCCAGGTTCAGCCTTTGGGAAGAGGTCCTGGCCATAATGGCGGTTCCAAGTTGACGCGCCATCCAGGCTGGCACGGGTTCTGAAAAGAATAACCACGCGTGGCCTCCGTTCCCAGACCGAGAACGCTCCACAGCCATATTTACTCCCAGTTCACGCGCCGCTTTTTGATATTCCGCCACATCCTGTTTCCACGATGGACCATCAAAGTCCGCCGCAAGGAATGTGCAGGTATCATCTTGGCGAATGGTATAAGTCCCAATGGTTTCCTTGCCTGTCAAATGGTCACGGATAACCTTGGCCTCCAGAGGCAGGAAGGCTCGGTGTGAGCAATCCATGCATTTTACTTGCGGCTTTTTGCAAACTCCTGCCACCCATTCTTTCCGGCAAACGGGAGAATACCCCTTGGTCCTTTTAGCCGTATTTTCCCAGAGCCTTGGGTAGACGTCTTTCCGGCATCCGAATAACTTCAGGAAGAGATCCACCTTTTCATTGGGGAGAGTGGGAGTTTTATCCGAGGCTGGCGTACCTAAGAGAGGAGGGCAGATATTTTGCTTTGCCGGGGTGAGGGAATCTAATTCCTTTAGGAGCTTTTCTTTTTCGAGGTCGAGGGCCTTGAGACGTCCTTCGATTTCCCTGAGTCGTTGTCCTTTGTCCATGAAAAGATCATAACAAAATAAGGAAGAAGAATCACAAAAGAGAGCATTTTCTGCTTTTTTTGGAGTGCAGGGACTGTGTCACTTTTAAAATCAAAGACATGGAACCGCGAATGAACGCGAATGTTCGCAAATAAAGAAAAAACCAAAAAAACAATCTATTTTGTATCTATTGGTTCTATGGTTTTATTCGCGTCAATTTGCGTCAATTTGCGGCTAAAATATTTTTTTAATTTCAAATATTTTTGCTTTAGTTTTTTGTACCCATTCACGGGGACCCGCCCCACATAGGGGCTTAAGTGAAGCTGGGAAGACGGGAAATTCAACATCAAGAAAAAGGGGAGCCAGGAGGCGGGTTGTTATGGGAAATATATAAATGAACAAGTAACCGAGGATTTACGTGAAAAAATGATTTTTGTCGACGGGTCAAGGCAGATTGGCAAAACCACGATAAAGACCTGCATCGCCGGCAATTTTCCTGGCTATGCGAAACTCCTCTTGGGTAATACCCCGGTTGATCTCCGGATATTTGGAAGCTCTGTAACAAGGGCGATACTGGGTCATAATATTGATATAGGTGTGGGGGGATATTTCGTCCGTGATGAATCGGACCACCTCTTGAGTCAAAGCCACGTCACCCGGCATGACCAAATGCCTTACCAGCAGTCCACGGATAGCGATCCCGTCTTCGTCCAGCTGCAAATCGCCCACCTGTTTGTGCATTTCCTTTACCGCTTGGAAGGCGGCCTCGGAGTAATTGTTAACGGAACAGTATTTCTTGCCCGGTCTATTTCCGCCGAATTTGATATCCGGCATGTAAATATCCACAATGCCATCCAGCAGACGTAGTACTTCCACCGATTCGTATCCCCCGCAATTCCAGACAATGGGGACCTTTAACCCAAGTCGAATGGCTTCGGGAATGGCCTCGATAATTTGCGGAGCATAGTGGGTGGGGGTGACGAAATTGATGTTATGGCAACCGAGCCGTTGCAGGTTTACCATGATTCCGGCCAGTTCATCTGCGGAGGTGGGTCTCCCCTGCCCTTCATGGCTGATGTCGTAATTCTGGCAGAAGATGCATCGGAGGTTGCAATGCGTGAGGAAGATGGTACCGGAGCCGTAAAAACCCACCAAAGGCGCTTCCTCCCCGAAGTGGGGCGAGGCCGAGGAAACAAATAGTTGCCGGTTTGCCTTACAAATACCCTTTTTGCCTTGGCTTCTTTTCGCTTTGCACTCACGGGGACAAAGAGAGCATTCCGAAAGGAACTCTTGCAAGAGATCAATCCGTTTTTGCAGTTCGCCGGTTTGGTGAAGAGTCAGGTATCCTGGTTCCATAACAAAAAAAGCGAAGGCTCAGAGCTAACTATCCGTCCATTAAGACTTGAAAAAATGAAAAATATTCACCCATCAAATAACCTGATTCATTTTCTTCAGGGTTTGGATAACCTCGTGGATGGCGTCTTCCTCTCTTTCACTGAAACGATTGAACTCGACCCCACAAGATTCGCCGAACCTGACCTTAACAGTTCCCGAAAAGGAGAAAGTTCCACTTTTCAGGCAAAGTTCTCCGCTAACAGTATGGCCTTCCTTAAATTTTACCTTCTCTTCTTCAGGTAAAAACTTTATATTGATTCGCATTCCTTCCGAAGAAATATCCTTCACTTTCAGTCGCTTATTATGGAGCTTGACGTGGCAATAACTGGGATCCTTGACCGCCACCCGAGCATGTTTCCTCTTTTTATGAGTCTCCTTTGCGCGCATATACAATGGAGTATTGTCGGCAATCAATTCATTAGGGTAAAACTCTTGCCCATCCATTTCATTGATCTTGGCAACCTCTTTTTCCCTTTGTTTCAAGGCATCTAAAAGAGAAACAATTTTTTGGTTGTCGCCATTAATTTTACTGCTCAGACATAAAATGATGTTGCGATGAATTTTGTGGCTCAATCTTGGGTCCATGCCAAAAAGGGAATCAAGTTTCGTTTGGGCTATGGTAAGAATGACTGCCTTATCCTTTGCTTTAGCCGTGGCGTTCCTCTTCATACCCGTAAAAAGGCCGATTTCTCCCAGGAGCGCGGGGGCTCCCAGAGTAAAGATTTTTTCCTGGTCTCTAAATATCTCCACTTCCCCGGAAAGAAGGATGGCAAGAAAGAGGCTATCGTCTCCTTCATCAAAAATGGTCTTGCCGGGTTTCATCTCCTTATAGTTGCAGTTGATGATGAACTTGCCGAGATCTTTCAGGGGTATGTTTTGAAACAAAATAGTTTCTTTGATGACATTAGCATGCTCCTTGATGATCGTTTTAAATCTTTCCGCCCTCAGATCCATTAAAACTTCCTCCTCTTTTTTGTTTTCCAAAGCTTCATGGCTTTGAAGCAGTTCATGTTACTTACTACTGTAAAAATAATTCTAACCTAAATCAGTACTCATGAGAAAGTTGACATTTTCAAATTTGTTTAAATCTATGGTGTTTTGTGCTATAAATTTAACTAACCTGTTTCTTACAAGATTTCTTACACCTTTTTTTATACCCTCCACTTATTTTCGGGGGGAACTGCCGAAAGGAACATGTTTAAATTAATTGGCCATTAGGAGGGCTTACTCATGAACTGCATGGATTGCGGTTTCAATAACAGAGAAGATATCAAATTTTGCACAAAGTGCAGCACTCCCCTGTTTCAGCTTTGCCTGAAATGCGGCTTTCCGGGATGTGAAGGCGACCTCTTTTGCGGTGGATGCGGCTATCGGCTGCAAGCTCCCTACGGAAAAACTGCGCCACTTCCCTCTCAACCTGCCAAGGCCCACGGAGCCGTATCGAAACAGGCAGCCCAGCCACCATCCGGCACGGCCCCTTCCATGGAGTCGGAGCGGAGGAACGTCACCGTGCTTTTCGCGGATATTTCCGGTTTTACCGCCATGAGCGAACTTTTGGACCCGGAAGAGGTCACCGAAATTATGAACGGTTGCCTGAAGTTGCTGGCCGACTCCGTTATCAAACATGAAGGATATGTAGATAAATTCATAGGCGACTGCATCATGGCCATTTTCGGAGCGCCCGTGTCCCACGAGAATGACCCCGAACTTGCCGTGCTGGCCGCCTTGGAAATGAGAAAAAGGATTGAGGAATACAATAAAAACTTGACGGTGAAACTGGAAAAACCTTTAACCCTGCACATCGGCATCAATACAGGAACGGTAATCGCAGGTGGAGTGGGCTCCGACCAAAAAATGGAATACACGGTGATGGGAGATACTGTAAACCTTGCCTCCAGGCTTGAATCCAATGCCGGCACCGGACAAATCTTCGCCAGTGGCTATACTTACAATCTGACCCGCAACCAGTTCGATTTCATAAAGCATGACCCAATCAAGGTCAAGGGAAAAAAGAAGCCCGTAGATGTTTATGAAGTGCAAAAGACCAGGAGCCAACAAGCCCAAAGCCGGAAAGAAACCGCCGCCTCTCCTTTGGTGGGCAGGAGCCATGAGATGGAGACCCTTAATACCTGTCTCAAAAATTTAGTCTCTTCCAGTATGGGCCATGCCGTATTCCTGATTGCGGAAGCAGGCGTAGGCAAAAGCCGCATCAATCAGGAGGTGAAGAATCAACTCCAAAAAGGCGACTACCAAATTATCGAGAGCATTTGCCAGGCTTTTAACAGCGCCACCGGCTATTTCACCTTTTCCGAACTGTTCAAACAGATGTTCGGGATCGACTCCGATGACATGGAAGAATCCATGGCGGAGAAGGTTTCTCAAAATATCCCCCTCCTCCTGGGATTGGACTCCGGCGCCCTGGTTACCGAAGCGCGTGAGGCCATCGTCTTCATCGGCGCCATTTTGGGCCTTAAGTTGGGTGAGGAATACGATATTCAAGTAGACCAAATGGATGCGCAGGAGATCCAAATTGCAGCCTTCAGGTCTATTGCCTGGTTTTTTGAAAGGCTGGCCTTGAAAAAACCTGTGGTTATGGTGATTGAAAATCTTCAGTACGCGGACAGTACCTCGGTGGCGCTAATTGCTCACCTTATTGAAAAACTGAAGAGAATCCCTCTTATGCTTCTCCTCCTTATGCGTCCCCAAAAAGAACATCCTTCTTCCAAACTTCCCATGATCGCCAAAAAAGCCCTGGAAAACCAATGCACCGAGATCAATTTTAATCGACTGGTACCTGCGGAATGCGACGAGATGATCCGTAGCCTACTCGATGTCAAGACCCTGCCGGAGGAACTTTTGAAGATGGTGCGAACCAGGTCGGACGGCAACCCTCTTTATATAGAAGAGATTGTCAGGAGCTTGGTGGAAGAGGAGATTGTGGAGAAGACCGACGACGGCGAAATCCGGGTAGCCAAAAATTTTGAGGAGGTTTCCATTCCCAACTCCCTCCACGGTATGATTACCGCACGCATCGACAAACTTCAGAGCCGCCTGAAAGATATCCTCAATTTTGCCTCTGTCATCGGACCGGTATTTCAGTTCCAACTGATCCAGGCAGTGGCAGATCAAGGAGATTTGGAGGAACGGATTAATCAGTTGGTGGATATGGGCCTGATTTTTGAGTCCAAATCCTTCCCCGAGATTGAATACAGCTTCCGAAACATTATGACTCGAGAGGCTGTTTATTCCTGCCTTCTGCTGCAAAAGCGTAAAGAACTTCACGCCAAGGTGGCTAAAGAGGTTGAACGTTTATACGAAAATCGTCTGGAGGATCATTACGAAGTATTAGCACGGCATTTCCAACAGGCAGGCGATTTGGACAAAGCGTGCCACTATCTGTTTCAAAGCGGATTGAGGGCCAAAGATGCCTATGCGAATAAGGATGCGGAAGATTATTTTCAGCAGGCCATCCAATTGGCCGAAGGCCAGGATGCACCCTCCGTATCTCTGGTAGAGGTTTATACCTTTCTCTCGGAAGTTCAGGAACTGTTGGGAGAGCTTGATGCCGCCATTGATTCCCGCCGAAAGGCCATGGATTTCACAGAGGATACGCTCAAAAAAGCGGATACCGTACGCAATATCGGGCGTATCCACGAAAAGCGCGGCGTTAAGAATGAGGCCATGAAGGCCTACGATGAAAGCGCAGACCTTTTAAAAGATCATCCAAAATCTCTGGAGATGGGGCTGCTCACCATGAACCGGAGTTGGGTACTCAACAGAATGCACAAGTACGAAGAGGCGATGGAGAAAGGGCTCGAGGCCCTGAAGATCCTGGAACCCCTGGAGGACCAGGAGAACATTGCTCAGGTTTACAACAATTTGTCCGTGATTTGCGAGCACAAAGGGGAACTGGATAAGGCCCAGGATTACAACCTGAAAAGTTTGAAACTGTTTTCCGAATCCGGCAACAAACGCAAAACCGCCAATATCTACCTTTCTCTTGGCTATCTTGAAAATAAAAGGAAAAACCTGGAAGCCGCCATTGATCATTTCAACAAGTCTCACGAAATCATGGAACGGATTGGAAACCTTTTCGGTGCCGGAACAGCCCTCATGTCTAAGGGGCGATGCTATATGGACCTGGAGAGGCTGGACGAGTCGGAAAGCGCGCTTCTACAGTCATTGCGCATCCACAAAGACATGGGGCTAAAAAGAAAGACCGCAGCCAATGAATTGGCCATTGGAAAGGTTTACCTGGCAAAAGGGGAAAACAAACCAGCCAGGGATCACCTGGAGGCGGCAAGGCAGGTGGCACAGGAGGAGGGATATTCTTCGGACCTTGCTCGAATCACGCACCAGGAAGCCAGGCTATTGATTAAAGAGGGGAAGTCGCCGGACAAGAAATTCCAGGAGGCCATCGACCTTTTCAAAGGCCTGGGCCGGGAACGCGAAGCCGATTCCATCTCTAAGGAACTGGAGAGTTTTTCCAAGGCGGAAGAGACTGGTTGAGCAGAGTAACGATTTAACATCGAACATCCACCATCGAACGCTGAACATCGAAAAAGGTAGTTTTTTCTCTCCTCGTTCCCAAATTCCTGTTTGGGAACGGGACTGTCCGCGAAGCTCCAGCCTCCAGTTTTCTCTCTTTCCTAATAGTAATGAAA
>JAJDAS010000181.1 GCA_029261755.1 Nitrospinia bacterium | reverse complement strand
AATAAAAGTTTGGTAAATGAATTCAATTTCAGTCCTCTTAAGAAGTAGGGAAAACCTGGGTTCAAAGTTAAACAGATGATATATAGGGCCGGAAGGGACAAAGCCGGATTTAAAAGCTTAGGCAGCTCTTAAAATAATTTTCCGGGTTTAATGGTTTAGTCCCTCGGTTTTGGGCGGTAATTGTTTTTTCTTTCTGTTCTCATGGTTATCCCCGAGAATGCGTTTCCCGGAGCTATCCCTTTCAAAGCAAGGTAAATAAACCATTGTAACCCAATAGCTTAAAAATGTTCAATGACAGTTCGATCTGTAAAGGCCATACCATGTGGCCTATGTGGGACTGTGGCTTTTCATGTACCCTGAAACCTGAATCCTGGCTTCCAACTTTTCCAATCCCTTGGTATTGATGGCTCGCACATCAATTTCATCAATATTGAGGTATTTTTTCCCGCTTCCAACCAGAAAAAGGAATTTTTTCAAATCTTTCAAGGAGCATTTTGCGCCAAGTTGAAGAGAAATTTTTTCAAAGGCGCTTATTGTTTTGGAGCCCATCACCTTAGAACTGGAAACCTCCAGGCTTGATTGCCGGGCCAGTTGTTCCACTATTTTTTGAAGTTCCGCCGCAGCCAAGGATTGGGTTTTTCCTTGCAGGAAAATTTTTTCGAGATCCTGGTATTTTTTTTGGGCTTTCTTCAGTTTTTCCTCCACTGCGGCTCTTTTTTTCCAAAGCACTTGGTAACGGGTCAGCAACTCCGTCTTCAAAGGGATCTCCGCCTTGGTTTCCAGGTAGCCATCGTAAATTGGAGTAAAAACGTAAAGGTAAACGGCAGCCAGGATCAGTGCGGCCCCTCCCACTGCCAGATATATTTTTTCTTTTTCGGTTATATTCATCTATTCAATCACCATTTTGATTTTAAACTTTTCGACTCCTTTTCTTTTTTTGATGGAACCCTCGAACCTTACGTCCTTCAACAAAGGAGATTTATCCAGAATGGGAATCAGCGTAGAGGCGGAAGTTGCGTTGCCACGTATTTCCACCGCATTTCCTTTTATGATCAAGTTGGAAAGCCAGATGTTGTTGGGAATGATCCCCGTCAATTCCTTGATCACGGCCATTACGT
This sequence comes from Nitrospinia bacterium, assembly GCA_029261755.1. GTDB lineage: Bacteria > Nitrospinota > Nitrospinia > JACRGO01 > JACRGO01 > JACRGO01. The sequence goes on along the minus strand of JAJDAS010000181.1, from coordinate 4,544 downwards.
TGATGTCCTTTTCCCAGTGCCGATTCAACTCTAAAAGTTGCGTACGAAACGTTTCATTGTGGAGTTGCATTTCTTCCACTTTCATCACCTGTTTCTTAATGGACTTGAGCTCAGCATTGATCTTCGACAAATCCAACCGATCCTTGAGAATAGCGGAGCCGATAATCCCAAAAAAAGAAAGCACAATGAGACCTAAAAGAACAAAAGTCAGAACGATGTGGCTCCTTTTTCTTTTTGCCCTCATGGACTGGGGAATCAGGTTTATCTTAAATGGATTCTTTCTCAGTTCACCCAGTCCGAGTCCGATTGCCGAGGCGAGGGAGTTGGTTCCATCCATATCACCCTTGATTTCTATGGACTTTTTGGAAGGGGTGACTGATTCTACCTCCAGATCGGATCCCTGGGTTATGTAATTGAGAAGAACCTGGTCGGACTGGCCTCCCCCTGTAAGGAGAATCCTTTCCATGGGCCGGCCGTTATCTCTCTCGTTTACGATGCCCTCGGAACGGTTGAGGTTTTGGAGGATCACTTCCGACAGTTCCTCTATGGCCTTTCCATCATCCTTAATGAACTCTCTACCGTTGAAAAAACATTTCCCCCATTCCTCGTTGGTAATTTTTATACTCCTGGAAAACCGGATGTTGTTGTCTTCCACGAAAATTAGCTCGAAGTCCTTGGCGCTCACGTCGATCAACGCCAACGGCTTGGAAAGATCGTAATGAAAAAAATGGGCGGAATTGTAGGATGCAAAGGTAGACACATTGATGGCCGTGGGAGGCAGCCCTACACGCTTGAACAGTCCAACGTAGTATTCGGCAACTTTTTTGGGAATGGCCACCAGCAGGACCTTAAAGCTGTTTTCCTGTTTTTTGCCGATGATTTTGAAATCATAGTAAATATCCTCCGGGTTCATAGGAACAAGCCGGTCAAGCTCGTATTTGAGGATATTGGGCAGACTTGCCACGTCCGGGGAAGGGAGATCAACAAATTGAAGCATGATAACGTTCCGGGGGATGCAGATCACGGTTTCTTCCGGGCTGATTTTTTTCTCTTCAATAAAAGAACGAAGGTCTTCCAGCAGGCTTTCGTCGTATTCATTTTCTTCCCCATCTTTCATGGAAGAAACAGGAATTGGATTTTTTTTGATTACTGCTGAATCGATGAGATCGATCCCTTTGTGATTTCTGCCCAGATAGGCAATGGAAAGAAAAGGGTCTCTGATATCGATGCTAAGGACTTTAGTTAAATAGATCATCGTATTTTTGAGGGTCTGCGTTGTCGTTCCAATAAGTAATGAATATCTGAGGTTCTTTATCTATATAAGTTAGCTTTACGGTAGCAACCTTCAAACGCTTGATGCCGCTCCCTTCGATCTCCCCCAGGGAGTAGATGGTAAAATGAGAGGATTTTGCTTTGGTATCCTCACCTTCAGCCCTTTTCTCCAGCATACTTTTCACCACATCCGGTGAATAGAAAACGTTCAGGACCTGTTCATTAGCAGTGCTTGGATTAAGTCTGGCCGTATTTTGCGTTGTGATCAAATGGTAAATCCCCTGCATGTTATTTTCCTCGCCCTCTTCCTCACTTTCTTCCACATACTCTTCCTCCTCGCCCTCATTTTTCAGGCCAAGTTCTTTGACGAGTTTTGTGCCAAAAAGAATTTCCGGCGTAATGTCTTTGATCAAAATCAACTCTTCCGGATTATCAATAAGGGAATTTTTACAGGAGTAAGGTTCCGGCATTTTTTCATAATAATCTTCCTCTGCGCCATTCAACCTATGGAGGTCGTCTACATCAACCCAATCCAGTATGGAATCGGCAATGGAGTCCCGGAGCTCTTCGTCAATCACTCCACCCATTTCGAGAAGTTTCAGTAAAACATTCTTTGGGGCTTTGTTGATGTTTATTTTTCTGTTTTCATCAATGATGCGGTAAGAGACAGTGCCGGCTCCCAAGGGGATATCAATCCTTTTTGGTTCTTTCTCGTCCAAGCTTTCAACGGTCTCCCCCGTTTCTTCTATTTCGGTAGATCTGGTCTTGGCGAACACGAGGCTCCCCTTGGAACCAAGCATGTGAAAATCGGCCTCCTCCAAAATTTCAGCCATGGCCAGCTCAATTCCCGACTCCGCCAGGAAGGAACTCTCCAACTCTTCTTTAAAATTTCTAGTGCTGTTGATCTCGGTACGCATGCAAAAAGCAAATTCCGAAGCGACGGCGGCCATCAAGACCATGGCCCAAAGCACCATGATCAAGGCAATTCCTTTCTGATTGTCTCGCACCTTGTGGAGCATTTTTCTACTGTGTTTCTTCCTCTTCGGAGGACTCTTTAAGAATAGGGGCGCCCTCCAAGCCGGAATTGATTTGTATGATGGTGGAAGGAAATTTCAACTCTTCAAACGATTTCTCACCCCCTTTTTCCCGTGGAATTAGGATGGCAAAAGAAACTGCCACCGCCTTGGGCAAAGTTCCTGACAAGATAGAAGCTTTTTCTCCTTCAGCGCCACTGGAAGTTTCTTTGGCCGGGGTTTCCGAGTCCGACAATGTGCCACCTTCGTAGCTATCCATCCACTCACCGTTCCCTTCTTCATCAACCACATAGTAACTGAAGCTGAGGTTGGCCACTTCTTCCGCTAAAACCACCGGTTCGGCCTCACTCTCAAAGATATTGGGATAACGGAGCGGAGCTTCCCGCAGCATCAGCGCACTGGATCCCTCTTCACCATATTCTTCGTCAAGGTAGATAGTGGTTTCGTGGAGGCCTTCCGGTATGGTTGCCGGGGTGAGCCTTGCAGCGGAGGTGACGAATTGTATCGATTCCGGCAAACCCACAAAAGAGAGTCTTTTTTCCTCGGGATCTTCCTGATCCGGGTAGTAGTATGGGTAAGCGGATTTGATCTGTGATGCAATCATGTAGTAAATCGATCTGATACGCTGGTTGTTTTCTTCAAAGTCTTCGCCCGTTTCCCTTGCCCGCAATCCCAGCCTCATTCCATTATAAAGAATGGCGGTCATAATCCCAATGATGGTGAGGGAGATGATTACCTCCAGCAGGGTAAAGCCTTTTTTCGATTTTATAAGAGTAAAATAAGAGGAGACCATGAGCAGACCATTATAACGTAACCCGCAAAAAGTTCACGATGGCCACGAAAATAGAAAAATAAAGAGATGGACGGTTATTCATTAAAGTCCACTAATATGGCCGCCACTGCTACCACTAACATGGGCAGCACCGCCACCGGAAGTGGAACCAGAGCCTCCCGCTGCCGAACCGCTGGACGATGAACTACCGGAGCTCTCCCCGGAAGAACTTTGTCCTCCGGCCTTTCTCCCCCCCGCAGCGCCTGCCTTATCTAAATTCAGGGAGGCGGTCCATGTCATTGGACTATAAAGACGGACAAGGTTAAACTCATTTTTCTTTCCACCGAATTTCCAGGTAACCTTCAACTCAACCTCCTGAATGTCTTCTTTCTCCTTTGCTCTTTCAAATTCGGTTTTATATGGTTTGACGGTTACAGACCAATGATATTCCGGATTATCTTCAAAGGTTCCGGAATCCGCTTCTTCCATATCAAAATTTTTCAATTTCAGTTCGTTCATCTTCGTTTGAGCTAACAGTGTCGCCTTTAGGTAATCTTCCGATGTCCTGGCTAATTTGAGACTCCCGGAAAAAAGCTCAAAAAGGATGATCAGGGAGACACCAAGAATAGCGATGGAAACCATGACCTCCAGAAGTGTAAAGGCTGCTTCGTTTTTTGGCGTTTTACCAGGAGTAAATTCGGGAGGATTGGAGAGCATATGTTTGAGGAATGGAAAGATGGAATACTGGAATGGTGGAATATGTTTTTTAAAGGGTACTACTCAGGTTTATAGTTCAAAATTCAAGGTTAAGCGCTTGCTGGCTCCACAGCCCTGACGAGACTATGGAGCCCGTTGGTTTTAAGCTTTTTCGTCCCTCGTCCCTCAGTCTTTATTGTTTTCAACCCTGAACCGTGAACCCAGAACGTTGAACCTGGCAGTTGCTTATAAAGAAGATTTAATCTTTCCGTCATTCCATGCTTCCTTGGTTAGGTTAAGGTTCCTCTTGGAACTCTTTCACCTTGACTCTCCCGGTTACAGGGTCGGCGTCAATTTGAAAATAGAGTGGCCGCCTGGTGGAGCTGGCGGGGACAACATGAAACCTGCCGCCAGTTGAATTTCCAAATGGGGTGAAGGCAATCCTGACAATTCCCTCGTCAATTTCTTCCTCGTTTTTTACGAAGAGGTTCACTTTCACCAAAGGGTCGATGGTGTGCTTCTTGATGGGCTCGGGCTTTTTTTTGGTGGAAGCCTTCTTGGTTTCAGATTCCTCGGATTCCTCTTCCTCCTCGCCCCTCTTTTCTTGCTCTTTCTCCTCCTCTTGCTCTTCTTCCGAAAGTTCTTCTTCGGATGTGGACTCCTCCTCAGCGCGTTCTTGTTTGCGGGTGGAGACCCAGTAGATTTGCTCATCCAGGTCTATATAGAACCGTTTTTCCTCTTTCTTCGATATGGCAGTGCTTCTGCTGGAT
>JAJDAS010000180.1 GCA_029261755.1 Nitrospinia bacterium | reverse complement strand
TATTTTTATTTCATCTGTAATTATCTATGGGGCTTTTCCCCAAACGCAAAAATTGTCTCTTTTTCGCCTTTCTTTTTTATAAAAAATTTACTGGTCCAACTCCTTTCGAATATAGACGCCACAATTGGTCCCTCTTTTTTTATAAAGTTATTATTTTCAATAAAAGAAGCACTTCAATCCCCTATTGACATCATGGCGGCTTCCATTGTTTCGGCTCTAATTATCTGGAAAGTGTATGGGGATAAAGGAACAACTCAAATCAAACCCGAATTTTTGGTTGCATGTGTAGTGTGCTATTTTTTGTCCCTTGCCATGTACGCTACAACAGGAAGGTATACCCAAATAGCCTTTGGTCTGGGAAACAGGGTCACCTTTCTACCAACACTGGGGGCAGTGGGAATTTTCTTATTTTTTATTTTTAAAAATGGCTTAACGCGCAGAAAAAAAATTGCCTTGTCTGTTCTTATAGTTTGTCTGGTGTTTTCCGTTACCGGTCTTTCCCGGCATTGGAAAAATACGTCCCTTTGGACAATGGAGCAAGGGGCCAAGGCAAAGTTGCTGGTTGAAAAAAATAAAGTCCCGGAAGGATCGTTTATTATATTTGACGGGCCGGTTTATTCTAAGCTTGGCAAATTCAGCCATTTGGAAATATTCAGTCTCGCATCAAACATGAAGCATTTTTTTCGTTATGCCACAGGAAAGGAATTTAATTGGATACCGGCCCTTGGTTATTATTCTGTCGAGGGGAATTACCTAATTGATAAAAAATTCGATACTAAGCGAGACTTTTCTGACGTGTGTTTATACCACTATATGGCGCATAGCGGAGAATTAAGGATAATCGAGATTTCTGACATTAACCCGATATTTAGGAATTCAAATAACCTGGGTATTCGACACTGGGTCTTTGCCTTGAAAGGCGCTTGGGTGGAAAAAATCATCAATTTAATCAACCCAAAATTCAAGCAATACTTTACATGAGATTATTGATCGCTAACCTGCCTAGCGCCTTTCACATAGTCAGACGTTTCAAGTGTTCCTATAACGCCCCCTTTTTTTTGTTGCCGCCTTTGGAGCTATCTTATTTGGCGGGAATAGCCAGGGAAAAAGAAGGCGTGGAATGGATGTTTGATGATTATATGCTGCACTCAAATGGAGTACAAAGTTTTTTAAGTGATATAAATCTTTTTAACCCGGATATTATTGTTACCATTGTAGGAATAGAGTCCATTGATAGCGATTTAAAAATTTTAGAGAGAGCCCGTGAGTTAAAGAAAAATCTTAAAATAATGGTTTTGGGGTATCTCCCGACGCTCTACCCGGAATTCTACCTTAATAATTATCCGGTTGACTTTATTTTAATGAATGAACCGGAAGAGACCTTTTCCGAAGTTATTGACTTGCGATTGAGAGATGCAAACCCGGATTTTGGTGTGATTAATGGGCTTGCATTTAAAAAAAATGGTTCAATGAAGATTAATAGCGGCAGAAAAAGGATCAAGGGGCCGGATGAAATCCCCATGCCGGAAAGGAAAATCCTTCTAAAATATCCTTACTCTGAGCCCTACTTCGGCAAGCCGTTTGCCACAATGCTTTACTCTCGAGGTTGTCCATTTACCTGTACTTATTGCGTAACAACATATGGAAGAGCGGTTGTATATCATTCTCCCGAACGGATGGTAAGAGAACTCGACTACGCGGTAAACAAGTTGAAAATTAAGTATGTCCGCTTCATGGATGATAATTTCACTACTAATAGGGCAAGCGTTATTTCTCTTTGCAAAAAAATCAATGAGGAAAAAATAGATTTTAAATGGTCTTGTTTGTCCAGGCCTGACACCATTGATGGGGAAATTGTTGGTATTATGAAAAGAGCTGGATGTCGTAGGGTTTACTTGGGAATTGAGAGTGGGTCTCAAAAAACCCTGGATTTCTACAATAAAGGTTGCAAAAAGGAAGAGATCCGAAATGCCGTAAAAACCCTGAAAATAAACGAAATGGAAATTTTTGGTTTTTTGATGACAGGGGCTCCAAACGAAACAGACCAGGATTTTGGAGAGACCCTGGAGTTCATCAAAGAACTGGAATTAGACTTTGCCGTCCTGGATTTATTAATGACATACCCAGGCACTAAATTGTTTATGGAAATGGAAAATGAAATTGATTTTTCTTTAAAGCCATACTGCCTGAAATATAAAGACCCCCAAAAAAAACAAATGCTAAAGGAGCGGGAGGGTCTCTTTTACCGGTCTTTCTATTTAAATAAAAAGCAAATATTCAGGACCTTGAAATTTTTTCTGCGGACCCCCAAAGACAGTATACAAAGTTGTTTTACCATGGCAAGCCATCTTCTCAAGAGAAAAGACAAGGCCCACGATAAATACATTTAATATGAATATTCTTTTTTATTACAGGGAAAGTGAAAGTATCGGCATTGAATATCTTATGGCCCTTTTAAAAAAAAACGGGCATCATGTGGACCTTTTGTTTGAAAAATCATTAAGTTCAAA
>JAJDAS010000179.1 GCA_029261755.1 Nitrospinia bacterium | reverse complement strand
TTAGATAAATTTTTGTTTTTTTTTCAACACCAACCACAAGATGTGGTGCATGGTTGAGTCAAGTAGATAGCCCGGTAAAACTATTGTCCGTTTTTCTTTATCTCAATACCCAGGGATTTAATTTTTTTTCTAAGAGTATTTCGGTTGATCCCCAGTAATTTCGAGGCTTCGGCTTGGTTCCATTTGGTGGTTTCAAGCGCAATGCAGATCAAAGGTTTTTCTACACCTCTAATGACAAGATCGTATAGTTGGCCATTTCCCAATCCATTCATTTTATGGATATATTGCCCCAAACTTTTCGACAACCAGTCGCTGACTCCTGTATCCGATTCGAAAATATTATCAGGGAGGGATTTGTCTTCTTTTTTCACGTGCGTAACTCAAGAAATGGATAAAAAGGTTTGTCTTGGATGAAGTGGGTCTTGATAAGAGTGGAATGACAATCTAACAAAATTGGAAAACGAGATCAAGGATTATTTTTCTCAATTAAAGCAAATTTTCGAACCATTAAAAATTTGAGTAAAAAAAATAGCTGTGTTGTTGGTTATTTACAAGCATTTTAATATAAAATTTATAGCTTAAAAAAAATCATCCCTATCTTCGTAATTTCTCGTGCAATCTATTATGAGCAAACTATACATCATTGGAATTGGACCCGGCGTGAAAGAGCAGATGACTTTTCGGGCGAAGGAAGCGCTGGATGAGTGCGATACCATTATCGGATATAAAACTTATGTTCGATTGATCGAAGACAGTGTGCAAGGCAAGGAAATAGTCTCCCTTGGCATGACCGAGGAAGTTCAGCGAGCCCAAAAGGCCGTTGCCATGGCTTTAGAGGGAAAAACCGTGGGCTTAATCTCCGGTGGAGACGCGGGCATTTACGGAATGGCCGGCTTGGCCTTTGAGGTCCTGAAGGAGCGGGGAGAAACGCAGCTACCAGTGGAGGTGGTGCCTGGTGTATCAGCTTTGAATGCCGCTGCCTCTTTACTCGGGGCTCCCATGAACCACGATTTCGCCTCCATCAGCCTGAGCGACCTGCTCACCGATTGGGAAACCATTGAAAAAAGGATCCGGGCTGCCGGGGAAGCGGATTTCATTATTGCCCTCTATAATCCAAAAAGCGGGAAAAGAACCTGGCAGATTGAAAAAACCAGGGAAATCCTTTTGCAATGTAGGCCGGGAAGCACACCTGTGGGTATCGTAAAAGCGGCATATAGAGAAAAACAAGAGGTCATTGTCACCGACCTGAAAAATATGCTTGCACATGAGATTGGGATGCTGTCCACTGTGGTGGTGGGGAACCTTTCCACCTATGTTTCTAATGGAAAGATGATCACCCCCCGGGGCTATGGTAAAAAATACACCCTCGGTCCAGGGGCCGGAGGAGAGGATGTCTGATTCATTCCAAAAGGAGTTCACGAAATATGGGTAGACCAAACATCTATTTCATTGGCGCGGGACCTGGCGACCCTGAGTTGATTACCGTCAAAGGAAAATCCCTCATTGAGAAGGCCCACTTGATTATTTACGCAGGTTCGTTGGTAAACCCCGAAGTGTTGAAATGGAGGAAGCCCGATTCTCGGGTCCTTAACAGTGCAGAGATGGCTTTGGGTGAAATTATGGAGGCCATGATCCAGGGCCACAAAGACGAGAAAACCGTGGCCAGAGTCCATACCGGTGACCCTGCAATTTATGGCGCTATCGGGGAACAAATGGAGATTCTGGACCGGGAAGGGATCGAATATGAGGTCATACCCGGAGTCAGTTCCTTTCTAGGAGCTGCGGCGGCGCTGAAAAAGGAACTCACTGTGCCGGATATGAGCCAGACCGTAATCATTACCCGACAGAGCGGCAGGACCAAAACCCCGGAGTCGGAGCGCTTGAACAGCCTTGCCGCGCATAGAGCCACTATGGCTCTCTTCCTCAGCGTGGGGATGGCCCAACGGGTCCAGGAGGAGCTTTTGACCTCTTATCCGCCGGATACACCCTTTGCAATCGTATATAAGGCCACTTGGAAAGACCAAAAGATTTTCCAGGGAAAACTGGAGAACCTGGAAAAAATGGTTCGGGAGAATAACATCACCAAGACTGCTCTGATCTTCATAGGAGACTTTCTGAAGGCAGGAGAGAAAAGGTCGAAGCTATATGATAAGAACTTTTCTCATGAATTCAGGGAGGGAGCTTGAAGCTTTGGCTCCAAGGGCTGAAGCCACAAAGCTTTTCAATCCATTTCCACTTTAGGGTTTGGAATTACTTTTTTGATTATGATATGATTGATTCCATTATGGACGGTGAAAAATTATCCATCATTGAAGGAAAAATTACTCGATTGCTTGAGCGCTGTTCCTCGCTGCAAGAGGAAAAGGACCTATTGGAACAGCGGGTAAGTACCCTGGAGAGCGAGCTTCTGGAGGCAAGGGGAGCGGCAAGCCAACTGACTGAAAAAGCCAATGTCATCGAGTCCCTGCAGTCGGAAAACCAAAAACTGCAAGAAGCACAGGAGGCTGCCAAAACAAAAATTGAAACCATTCTTCAAAAATTGGAAGGCGCCAATTTAAGCTAAATGACCCAGGATATCGTTGAAATAGAAATCTACGGGAATAAATATA
>JAJDAS010000178.1 GCA_029261755.1 Nitrospinia bacterium | reverse complement strand
ATAAATCAGGCTATAAACCAGGAAGAAGGAAGGGGTAAAGGAGAAAAAAATAGGGTGTTATATGAGACAAGCAGGACTGCAAGGAAAATTTAGGGGGGAAATATGATGGTTTTCACTTCCGTGAAAATCGGTGTTAAACCTGTTTTTCCCTTCCCAGGGATTTTCATTTTTTTTTGATCGCGAGTACTCCTAAACTCAATTGAATCAATAATCGCACATGTTTTATGCATGGCGTGGCCAGACTGCGGCATAAGTGTGCTAAATAAGTGGGCAACTAAGCCAGGTTTCGTGGGAGTCTGGAGAGAAACTACGGCTGGCTAAAAATTAGTGTCTGAATCACAGAATAAACGTTGAGGGATAGGCTGTGTCCTAAGAGCTGCAAATAGTGTTTTCAGAACTGCTTGCGCGGACCTGATGGGAAAGGACTACTAGCAAAACTGGAACATTGGGAAATGGGTTTAAGCAAACCGATACGTATACAATGTCCTTGATATTTTTCGCTCCTGGTAAGTGGGAAAAAACCGGGGCGACTGATCGTAGCCTAAAAAAGGGAGGAGATTGTGGCAGTTTACCCCTAACGCAGTTCAAAGAAAGTGAGCTTAAGCGACTAAATTTGCGGTAGTTAGTCGTTTATAAATTTGATCGACGTCATGATTTTTATTTCACCCCAAGGGAACTTTGGATACCGTTGCTGAAAAGCAGTTTGACATCCACCTTAAAGACCAAATTCACATAAAGACGGATTGATTTCGGATTATTCAGGCGTGGCGTAAAGAACTGTTTCATCTGAATGAATGGTATAGTGGCCGAGGTAAAATCTGTAGCCTAAATGAAGATCATTAAGCCATTGAGGGATCTCTATGATGTCTTTTTCTCCATGGTAAACTGTAATTGCCAGCCTGGGTTTAAAAGTTTTAATGGTTTCGACCGCGCCTGAAAGGGCGCTTAATTCCGCACCTTCAATGTCCATTTTGATAAAATCTATTTTTTTCAGGCCGCGCCGCGAAACAAAAGAATCAATGGATTCCGTCCAGGTTCTTTCATTGAGATTGCCCATAGGCTCAAAGGCAACCTGGGTGGCTGGTCCATTTGAATGAAAAAAAAGTTCTTTTCCCGGTTCTGACCACAATGGATTTTCTATCAGTTCAATTCGCTCCCCTAACGAACCGACCTCCTGTTGATTTAATTTGAAAATCTTAATATTGTCCGGCACGAATTCAAAGGAGTAGACTTTGCCGTTTTCCCCGACGGAGTCCGCAAAATGAATTGCCACTTCTCCCCAGCATGCGCCTGCATCTATAACCACATCGCCTTGCCCCGGCCTAATGCGGACGCCTCTGCGGTCAAAGAAATACTGTTTAACAATAAATGCATGGTAAATTCCTACAATCGGCAGAAAAAATCCGACTTTCTCTCCAGAGGGCATAGGCGGGCAACAGTAGGTCAGTTCCATTTCTCCGCCATCGACAAAAGGAACCTTCATGGTCCGGTTCTCAGATCCATAGGCTTTGCACTTCCTCACTTCGGAAAAATAATTCTTGGATAAGGGCAGTTTGTATTTCCTATGGCCAAGAACTTTAAAAAGCAATAACTTTACCAGGAGCATTTTCGAATCATCGTCCGCCAATAAGTCAATAGTGGCCTGATAGGAGTTAAATAAAGACGAAAAATGAGAAAGGCGGGCTAAAACCCCTCTGATGTCCAATGTAGAAATTAAATCGGGAACTTCTTCAGCCGGGCCAAACCTGTAAAAGTCATAATTGTCATGGAAATCGTTATAAATATTGGTTTGAAGTCTGTTGAAAAACTCAGTAAAAAAATTCATGTCTCTAACTTGATAGGAAGGTTTTTTGCTAAAAAGAAGTGGAAATGGAGAGCAAATTGAGTGATTTCAAAATTGGTCCCCGAATTTTCCCGGAGGTTAGCATAACAGCGCATGAAAGTCAAAAACTCGTGGGCATGGGCGCAATGAACATAATCACACTATGAAACAACCCAAATCGTATGTAAGCGCGGAACGCAAAGTACCCACGCTCTGCGGCCTACTCCACCCAATCCGCCACAAATACATTGGTCTCCCCTTTAACCCTGCTGTTTCTATTGGAACCGAAGACCAGTTTTTTGCCGTCCGGGCTGAACATGGGAAAGGCATCGAAGGAGGGATTGTAGGTTAGGCGTTCTTGACCGGTTCCATCAATGTTGATGATATAGAGGTCAAAGTTTCGGCCCTTGGGATCACCTAAATTGGAAGAAAAAATAACCCGCTTGCCGTCGGGGTGCATGAAGGGACAAAAATTGGCCGCCCCGTTATTGGTGATCTGCTGCTTGTTGGAGCCGTCGGCGTCCATGATGAAAAGCTCCAGTTCCCCCGGCTTGATAAACCCCTTCTCCAGAAGGTCCTTGTACTCCTTTACCTTGCCCGGATCCTTGGGATGGCCAGCTCGATAGATGATCTTTTTGGAGTCAGCGGAAAAGAAAGCCCCACCGTCGTAGCCTATCTCGTCAGTTAACCTTTTTACATTACCCCCATCCACGTCCATGGTGTAAAGCTCCAGGTCTCCGTCGCGAACGGAAGTGAAAACGATCTTCCTGCCGTCCGGCGAAACCGTGGCCTCTGCGTCGTATCCGGGCTCGTCAGTGAGCTTCACCACATTGGAGCCGTCCGGATCGGCCCTGTAAATATCGTAATCCCTGTATAATGGCCAAACGTATCCATGGCTGTAATCCGGTTTGGGCGGGCAAGTTACTCCACCTGCGTGGGTGGAGGCGTAAACGATCCCGGAATTGTCCGCCAGGTAGTAAGCACAGGTGGTGGCCCCTTTACCGGTGCTCACCATTCTCACCTTTTCCCCAGCAACCGTCATGGTGTAGATCTGATCGCACTTCCGCCCATTCCTGGTTGATTGAAATATCAAATTTTGGCTACCCGTGGAAAAGTATGCCTCGGCGTTCTCACCACCGAAAGTGAGCTGCGTAATATTCGCCAGATGTTTTTCCCCGGAAAGTTGAATGGGGTTCAGGCCCACTTGGTCCGTAAGTAGCTGGAAGGACACCACATACGCCAGCTTTGCCATTTGCGTTAGTTTCTTTTGGTCAACTCCCGCAACCACGTCTTTCAAACTATTCATCTCCCTGTAGTTGGAAGAGTAATAATCAACTGAGGGAATTCCCTTGAGATGAAAAGAGTAGTGGTCGCTCCCTTTGATGTAAGCGTACTTGTCGATGTTCTTCCCTTCTTTCAATCCGAGAGAACCGGAGAACTTTTTGCTGATATTGAAGAGAGAGGGGTAGTAAGAGGTCCCGATAAAGTGATAGTAGCCAGGTACGCCCCTGCCGATGGTGTCCACATTCAACATGGCGATTTTTTTCAGTTCCGGGTACGGCAACTTTTCGGTAAAGAATTTAGACCCTATGCAATTCCACTCCTCCCCGCTGAAAAACACAAAAATGACGCTCCTTTTAAGCTTTTCCTTGTTCCGGGCCAACTCCTCGGCAATCTCCAGAACCGCTGCAACGCCGGTGGCGTTGTCGTCCGCTCCACGGAAGATGTTGCCATCCATATCCACTCCCAAATGGTCGTAATGGGCGCCGATGATGATGGCTTCCCCGGAGAGTTTTGGGTCACTCCCTTTTAAAAGCGCGTAAATATTTGCGGACTCTTTTTCTCCTGCTTTCGCATCCAGGCGAAATTTCTTGATGGTGGCCTCCTCCAATTGGATCTTGAAAGGCTGTTTCTCCGGATTAAGCCCCATTCTTTTTAGGTTGGATTCGATGTATTGGAGCGTTTTTTCAGCGCCGGGAGAACCCACAAGTCTGCCCTTCATTTCATCGGAGGCCAGGGTTTTCACGTGGGTCATGAGTTGTTCTTTTTTGATTCCGCCGGACAAGGATTCCGCCACATTAAAAACGGAGCCTGGAGAGGCAACGTCGATCTCACCACGATCCACCGGCCTACCGCCTTTATAGACCAGGTATCCGTCTTTTCCATAGTAGAAGATATATTGAGAGCGTTGGAGGGCCTCATGCCCCAAACCGTAATATAGGGTAATGGTCTTTGTGGGGGCATGTGGGTTCTTTATGGAAAGCAGGAGGGAATAATCGGGCCCCTGATACTTTTTCCCATTGATCTCAAATGAGTCTACGCCGATTTTGATCTCCGGCGGGAGGTTATCCTGTATGGTTTTGCCCGAAGATGAGTTTAAAAATCCTTTCCCAAGAATGAAAACGGACCGGCTTTTCAGGAGTTCCTCCGGACTCTCATCTTTTTCCGCCAGCCGTCCTCCTTTTCTCTTCATGGCGCGCTCAACCAAGGAACGGTAGGTTTGTGCCGAATCCTCTTCCTCCTCGGATACCAGGAAAACCTTTTGAGGATCGGCCAGGGTGGCGTTCAGGTTGGGCGGGATGATTTCCGGCTCCAGGATTCTGAAGAGGTGGAATTCGGGATCGAGTTTTAAAAAAGTGGGCAATTCTTTCACATCGAAGAGGAAGGGATTAGATTTCTCCCTCAGATCCACATGAAACACCTCTTTCCTCCCGTAACCAAGCTCTACATGGATGGGAACCTTGGCCTGGTATAGTTCTCCCGATTGGGCCACGCTGCCTTCCACACGATACCCCTTATCCGTTGGAGTCATTGTCAGGTTTTGGAGTTGGAGCTTGGGACCTTCTTTTCTCTCAATCCATTGTTGAAAAAATGCCTGGAGATTCCTTCCGCTCTTTTCCTCAAACAGCGAACGAATGTCCTCCCATTCCGCATAGTTCCCCCCGAACCTTTTCGCCATGTCTTGGAGCGTCTCCCAGAAAATTCGGTCACCCACGGTCAGCCGTAGTTGATGGAAGATCATGGAGCCCTTGCCGTATCCGATATCTCCATCGAAATCTTTCCGCTTCCCCTGAAATTGGCCCATAGAGTATTCTTCATCCGGCTTAACGTTTTGGCTGTAAGCCACGCTCACACGCTTTCTGTGTCGGGCAGCGCTTGAATCTCCCTCCTTCAACTCTTTGTAATAATAGTTGGCGCAATAGGTGGTGAGGGCCTCCACCCAGTTCCCCTTGCGAAAATCGTTGTACACGTAATTTCCCCACCAGGAGTGGACGATCTCATGGTCCAGGTATCCTGGGTGGAAGGCTGCTTCTCCCCTTTGAAACACCCCGCTACCCATGAGGGTGAAGTAGGGGAAGCCATACCCGGAGGAGAAAAAATTTTCCACGATATCGAACCTTTTATAAGGATACGGACCCAGTAGGCCGGAATAGAGTTTAAGGTATTCCGCGCATTTCTGAATGTACTTTTCAGCCAGTTCCTGGTTTTCCTTAAGAAAATAGGTGGAGATCTGAACACCGTCTACTTCTCGACCGGTGAGGTGATATTTCCCGGCAATGAGGACCAGGCTATCCACGGGGATGTCCGATTTCCATCGGCTGACGGATTTTTGCTTCTCGATTTTCCTGGATATTAACTCTCCCTGGGTCACCGTCTTGTAGTTTTCGTCAATCTCCACCACCAGCTCAAATTTGGAGAGGGTATTTGGAAAGGCGGGAACCCACACCGTCTCCGGGGAAAGGTAAACCCCTTCAGGAGCAATGGTTCCGCTGGTGTGGTCTCCTGTCACGAAACTTAACGATTTAGACTTTTCCACGGGATCAACTATCTCTCCAGCGTATTTGATGGTAATGGTCTCCGAGTCCGGGGGAAGCGTCTCTTTGAAGCGTATGATTTGGCTTCCCTCTTTATCAACTTCCCGGATGAAGGGGAGGTTGCGGCTGCCATTCAGCAAAATCTTTTGAACTTTCAGGTTTTTATGCAACGAAAAGGAGACGGGCTCATCTGAAATGCCAAGAAACGCTTGGGTTGGAATTCGGTCGGAGGCTGTAATAGTGTGGTTTTCAACGTCCAGGGAAACATACAGTTCATGGGGAATGACCCTTAGCTGGTTAGCGGATAAGTGAAGTGGGAAAAGCAGCACCAGGAAGTTGAAAAGGATGAAGTTATAAAAATGCTTGGCGTTTATGTACATACTTTAGGTCCCCGCTTATGGATTAATGATGGTGAACTTACCAATTTGTAATTACTTAGCCTTCGCCTTGGCCTGAGAAGTTACACCAATTTAAGCATAAATATGGAATTACGGACAAGGCGGATGGCTTTGTTCACTAGCCTGCACCTTATCCATTTCCAAATTTACCCTTGCATTTTTTGTCAAACTAGTTAATATTAATAGGGCATGTTTTTTAGTACTCTGAGTAAAGACAAAAATTGTCCTTTTTGCCTTTTTCTTTTTAATGTTTTTTCAGGGAGGATTCACATGTTTAAAGACATGAAACTCGGCACAAAACTTTTGGTGGCTTTTTTATCCGTGGGGCTGATTCCTTTTGCCATTGTCAGTTTATTTGCTGTAAATAACGCCAGCGATGCCTTGTCCAAGCAGGCATTCGGTCAGCTTGAAAGCGTGCGGGGAATCAAGAAGGCCCAGATTGAAAGGTTTTTCGGTGA
The DNA here is from genome assembly GCA_029261755.1 of Nitrospinia bacterium. Taxonomy (GTDB): domain Bacteria; phylum Nitrospinota; class Nitrospinia; order JACRGO01; family JACRGO01; genus JACRGO01. The sequence continues at coordinate 7,680 of JAJDAS010000178.1, read as the reverse complement.
GCGGGAAGGTGATTTGGGCGTTCTGGTGGAAACCGTCAACGCCCTCAAGGATGGAGCCTTCCATAAGCTGGAGGCCATCAATAAAACCAAGAAGCATGAAGTGGAAAACTATTTCAAGGATCGCCTCAAACTTATGGAGGATGTCCAGAAGAATCTTCGTTTTACGGGCGGGGTAGTTGAGTTTGGCAATGTCTTTTCCGGGGGCCTCAACAGTTTGGAATACAAAAGTGTCTACCAACGGAGATTTCCTGGCCTGAATACCTTCGAGAAGGTTTTTGGGTTTTACGACGTCTTTTTGATTGACCTTCGAGGGAATGTGGTTTTCACCGTGGAAAAGGAGTCTGACTGGGGAGAAAACCTGGTTAACGGCCCGCTGAAAAACAGCGGCCTCGCCAAGGCGTTTCGGGAAGGAAAATCAAAAACCACCATCGTGGATTACGAGTACTATGAGCCCTCCAAAGAGCCCGCTGCTTTTATTGGTACACCTTTGAAAAATTCTGCCGGCAGATTGGTGGGAGTAGCTGCGTTCCAGCTTCCCTCCGGTCAGATCAATGATATTGTCCAGCAAAATATCGGGCTTGGAGAAACCGGAGAGAGCTACCTGGTGGGGCGACTTGATGGAAAGACCTCCTACAGAAGCGACCGGGTAAGAAAAAAAGGCAAAATTGGTGATCCAAAATCCGGCCATGATGTAGATGAAGGACTGGCTGGCAAGCTCGTATCGGATGTAAAAACAGGCAGCTCCGGTGAGATGGAAGTTTACAGTGTTGCGCCTTTAAAAATTTCCGGTTTGGATTGGATCATTGAAACCACGGAAAGCCTGGAAGAGGTAATCGCTCCCAAGTCCAAAGGGGAAAAGGAAGATTATTTCGCAAAATATATTAGTAAATACGGTTATTATGACCTTTTTCTTATGAGCGAGGACGGTTATGTCTTTTATACGGTGACCAAGGAGGCGGACTACCAGACCAATATGGTCTCCGGAAAATACAGCAGTTCCAACCTTGGGGAGCTTGTCCGAAAGGTGATGAGCACTAAAAGATACGGAATGGCCGACTTCGCACCCTACGCCCCTTCCAATGGTGATCCGGCGGCTTTTATCGCGCAGCCCATTCTTAATGAAGGAGGTGTGGAGTTGGTTGTAGCGCTTCAACTTTCGCTGGAAGCCATCAATGATGTTATGCAGCAGAGGGAAGGAATGGGCGAGACCGGCGAGACCTATCTTGTGGGTAGCGATAGTCTGATGCGCTCCGATTCCTACCTAGATCCGAAAAATCACAATGTAAAGGCATCCTTTGCCAATCCATCGCTGGGAAAAGTAGATACGGAGGCAAGCCGTGAGGCCCTGGCAGGCAAGACCGCCGCCAAAATTGTTATCGACTACAATGGCAACCCGGTGCTTTCCGCTTATACACCCTTGAAGATTGGGGATACTACCTGGGCTCTTATAGCTGAGAAAGATGAGTGGGAGGCCTTCGCCGCCGTCAAATCCATCGAATGGCTTATTTTCATTATCGCTATCATCGGCCTCGCGGCTATCGTGGCCGTAGCCCTTCTGATTACCCGCTCCATCACCGGGCCTATCAATCGCATCATCGACAGCCTTTCCGAAGGGTCCGCGCAGGTCACATCCGCCGCAGGGCAGATTTCCCAATCGAGCCAACAACTGGCCTCTGGCTCCACGGAACAAGCTGCTTCACTGGAGGAAACATCCGCTTCCCTGGAAGAGACATCCTCCCAGACACAGAAGAATGCCGAGAACGCTGGAGAAGCCAACACACTTTCCAATATGGCCATGGAAGCGGCTACCAATGGCAGCGACGCCATGGATGAAATGTTAGCCGCCATGGGCGCTATCAATGAATCCAGCCAAAGAATATCCAAGATCATTAAGGTAATAGAAGAGATCGCCTTTCAGACCAATCTACTGGCCTTGAACGCCGCAGTGGAAGCGGCCAGGGCAGGTGAGGCAGGCAAAGGCTTCGCCGTAGTGGCAGAAGAGGTTAGAAACCTGGCCCAGAGGAGCGCCACTGCTGCCAAGGATACGGCGGCCCTCATTGAGGAGAGCGTTCAAAAGGCCGAGACAGGTAACAGCATCGCGGAAAGAGCAGGCGGTGTGTTGAAAGAGATTGTGGAAAATGTCAATAAGACCGCCGGATTTATCCAGGAGATATCCACAGCTTCCAAGGAACAGGCGGAAGGAGTGAAACAAGTCAATACCGCAGTAACCCAAATGGACGAAGTAACCCAACAAAACGCCGCAAGCGCCGAAGAGAACGCCTCAGCAAGTGAAGAACTCTCCGCCCAGTCGGAAAACCTGAATGATATCGTTCAGGAATTGGCAAAAATTGTCGGCAAGACAGATGTTGGCGCTGGTGTAACGAGCCCCAGACCCGCAAGAGCCGCTTTGAAGGCGCCTGCTTTTCACGCCCCAGCGCATAAAGCCATCAGGGCTCCCCAAGCCCCAAGACCTGTGGGTGGGGGAGGCAAGGCAAGAGAAATCAAGCCGGATGAATTGATCCCCATGGATGATCCGGATGATTTCAAGGATTTCTAATTGATGTTTCCGGCTTGGGGTTCGCCCCTTTCCTTTCAAGCCTAAGAAAACGAAGGAAGATAATAAATGGAAAATGGAGAAACCAGCGCAGCCGTGGAGTTAGAGGAGCAGAAAAAGGAAGGGAAATACCTGACCTTTATTCTGTGCGACGAGGAATACGGCCTGGAAATCCTGAAAGTGAGGGAGATCATAGGTCTTTTAGATGTCACTCCTGTTCCCCAAACTCCTGATTTTGTGAAGGGGGTCATTAACTTGCGGGGCAAAGTGATTCCCGTGGTGGACTTGCGCTTGAAGTTCGAAATGCCTCCGGCCGAGTACACCAAGGAAACCTGCATCATCGTGGTGGACGTAGACTCCCTGCTGATGGGCATTATTGTGGACACGGTATCCGAAGTGCTGGAGATCAAAGAGGGCGAAATCGATCCTCCACCCTCTTTTGGAGATAAGGTGGATGTGAAATTCATCCTTGGCATTGGAAAGATCAAGGGTCAAGTAAAAATCCTGCTCAATATCGATATGGTCCTCTCCGCCGAAGAGTTGAGCGTTCTGGAGCAGGCAGCCGAATAAACTATTTTAGATTTTAGGTTGCTGATTTTAGATTGAAGGAATATTTGTTTAAAAAAAACTACCACCAATCAAAAATCAAAAACCTAAAATGCCCTAATATTAAGGTAGAAAACCATGGCGAATGAAGAAACCGTAGCGAGTACCACAGAAGAAACAGAAATTAGAGCTGGCAAATACCTGACCTTCGTTTTATGTGACGAAGAGTACGGAGTGGAAATTTTGAAGGTCAGGGAGATAATGGGCCTCTTGGAGGTCACACCGGTACCACAGACTCCGGATTTTGTAAAAGGCGTCATTAACCTAAGGGGCAAGGTGATCCCCGTAGTGGACCTGCGGCTCAAATTCGGAATGCCGGAAATTGACTATACCAAGGAAACCTGCATCATTGTGGTGGACGTAAACTCTCTGCTCATCGGCATCATCGTCGATACCGTCTCCGAGGTCATGGAAATCAAGGAAGACGAGATCGATTCTCCACCCTCCTTCGGACATAAGGTGGATGTGAACTTCATCCTCGGTATGGGAAAGATCAAGGGAAAGGTAAAAATCCTTTTGCATATCGACAAGGTTCTCACCGACGAGGAACTAAGCGCCATAGAAAAAGTGGCCGACTAGCCCATCACTTCCGGTAAAACCGCCATAAGGTATTTTAGATTTTTGATTGCTGGTAGTTTTTTTAAATAAGTATTCCTTCAATCTAAAATCATCAATCAAAAATCTAAAATATCTTTACCTCCCTCCTCCATCGCAATCCCCAAAAAACCTGCCTTGCTTCTTCTTATCAAGTGTGCTCTGTTGAAACTTAACGCTGGCTCCATCGTCCCGTCAGGGCAGTGTAACTCTTACTTCAACCTGTATTGCGCTACCGGATGGCGCAAAATGTTCAATAAAAGAGAGGAGTTTTATCAATGGGCGGAACAAGTTTTTATGATCTGATTGAACATCTCCAAGCCTACAAAACACCTTTGATTTGGGGAATGGTTGCCCTACCCCTCGTCTCCTGGTTTGGAGGAGTTCTCATCAAAAAGATATCCCCGAAAACGGCGGCAAATTTTCTTTCTATTCCTGTTTACCTGGCTGTTTTGCCCGGTATTTGTACTTCCGTGGCCTTGGGATATCTCATGTTTTTTTCCCGTACCAACATTTTGAAGGAAGTGGACGTATTACTGGTGGGAGGACCCATTATTTGCATGGTGGCCACCTTATTCGCCATTTCCCGTGTGCTTTGCTTCGACCGCATCCCCGGCTTTGACCGCTTGAGCGGCTTGATGATCACTGTGGGGGTGGCCTTTGGAGCGGCCTTGTTTATTTCAAAGCTGCGTTTTTTTGTTGGTTTCTTTGCCTCCTTCACCACCCTCATTGGCTTGTTTCTGGTTCTTTTTGCGGTTTTGATGATGGGCCTATCCAAGCTTAAAGGCTAACAAAAAGATATTTTAGATTTTAGATTGCTGATTTTAGATTGAAGGTATTTATTTTTTACCATCTGGCTCCATAGCGGCGTAGCCCTGTGGAGCCACAGTGCTGCATTTTGGCTCCACAGCCCTGACGGGACGATAGAGCCAACAAGTGGGATATTTATTAAAAAAAAACCTACCACCAATCTAAAATCTAAAATCACCAATCTAAAATTTGAAATACCCTCAATTGCGATAGATAAATTATGCCTCCGCCCTCTCCCCACAGTAACGAAAAACCCGCCCTCACCACTGAAAGTCTGGTCTTGTACTTCAGCATGTTTGTCATGGGAGGGTGCGGCCTCGCTTATGAATATACCTTCAGCCGCATAGCCTCCGATCTCCTGGGCAACTCCACCCGCCAATGGGCCATCATCATTGGTGTGATGTTGTTTTTCATGGGAGTGGGAGCGGATCTCCAGAAATACCTCAAAGATCGGCGAATGCTGGACAAGCTAATCTTAAGTGAAATAGCTCTCGGTCTTTTGGGCGGATTTGGACCCATTGCCATGCTCTTTGCCTATGGCCAATGGAGCCAACATTACGTTATGGTGCAATATTTTTTTATTTGCTCCATCGGTCTCTTGATAGGATTGGAGATCCCCCTCATTACTCGCATCAACGAAACCTATTCCAAAGAGCTGCGGTTCAATCTTGCCGGAATCCTGAAGATGGACTACATTGGCTCCCTTTGCGGCGCCCTCTGCTGGATTTATATCCTGCCTCTATTTTTTACCATGGTGGAGATGGCCTTCGTGCTGGCTTTATTCACGGTTGCCGCCGCCGCCATCACCTTCTTTTATTTCCGGCGGCTCATTCACTACCAGCTACCGTTGGTTTTGCTTCTCCTGGCAAGCGCCTGCGGACTTGCCTACTCATTTACCCAAACGAAAGACTGGACCCACCACGCCGAACAATATCTGTATCGCGATAGAATCGTCTATTCCAAAACCTCGAAGTACCAGCATATGCTTATCACCGAATCCTCGGCAGGCGAGATAAGTTGTTACATTAATGGACATCTTCAGTTCAATGGAGCGGATGAATTTGTGTACCACGAGAATTTGGTCCACCCGGCCATGTCCATTGCCACCCGAAAAAAGAGAGTGCTCATTCTTGGTGGAGGCGACGGCCTGGCTTTGAGAGAGGTGCTGAAATATCCGGAGGTGGAAGAGGTTACCCTTGTGGACCTCGACCCAATGATGACGGAGTTGGCTGCTACTAATCCCTATTTTGTTCGCATGAACCAGGGAAGTTTGTCTGATGCCAAGGTGAACATCATCAAAAACCATGCTCTTGTGGAAGGCAAAAATGAGACGCTGGTTGTGCCGAACCAAAAATCACCCTTCCAGCGTTCCGAAGGGGCCGTGGCCGAGATTAAGATCCTGAATATTGACGCGGCGAAGTTTGTCGAACAGGTTGCAGGGCGGTTCGATGTCATCATCATGGATTTTCCCGATCCCAACTCCATGGAGCTGTCCAAGCTATACGCACGGCATTTTTACGAAAACGTGAAAAAACGTCTGGCCGTTTCAGGCGTTCTGGTTCAACAGTCCACATCGCCTATTTATGCCAGGGACGCCTTCTTGTGTATCGGCAGGACCTTGGCCGCTTCCGGCTTTGCTGTCATCCCCTATCACGACAACGTACCCTCCTTTGGCGAATGGGGTTGGTGGATGGCCGTACATGAGGGAACCCAATCCCCTGAAAAAATCCGAAATGCGTTAGCTGGCTTGGACGAAATCACCGTGGATACAAGATACTTGACCCCCGAACTGATCCACGCCTCCCTAGTATTCGGCAAGGACCAATTGGAATCGGACAAGGAAGATATCAACACCCTCATTTCACCCCAAGTTTATAAATATTACCTCCAGGGCTGGCGAAAGAGCCTTTGAGGGAAGCGAAGATGCTAAGTTCTTTCTGGCCTGTTCCTAAGCTTACCTTGAAAGTAAAGGGGTACGATTTCACCTAGACCTGCTGTATAAAAGACCGAGAAAAATAATTGTGGATAATCATGGAACCTTCGATTATATTAAGATGCATGATAAGTATAGAGTCGTAACCCTTTTGTAAAAGGAGGAGGATCAATGCAAAAAAAAATCTTAAATAAGCTCAAAGTCCTTGCCTTAATAACATTCTTTGTGTGCTTGACTGGCTGTGAACCAAAAGAAACTCCGCCGGTGCAACCCACAAACCCTGCCAAGCAAGCCAACACCCTCCCTTCAACTCCGGGAAATGAGCTAAAAATTGCCTTGACGGCAGCCTTCGTTTCCGAATCAGGATTGGGTATCTACCAAGAGATAACAGACTATCTAGGACAAAAACTGGGAAGGAATATTGAATTGGTGACGGGGCTGGCTTATGAATCAGTAAATGAAATGCTGGAACTAGGGGTACTGGACGGAGCATTTATTTGTGGGTTGCCTTATGTCCTGGTGCATGACAAACCCATTGCCCCCATTCGTCTTGTAGCTGCCCCCATAATGAAAGATCCGCGATATAACCAAAAACCCATCTATTATTCAGATATCATCGTGCATAAAGACAGTCCTATTAAGAATTTTGAAGAACTCAAGGGCCGCTCTTTTGCCTATAATGACGAGATTTCCAACTCCGGCTATAACATGCCTCGCCACCTTCTTTTCTCTTTGGGTGAAACCAACGGCTATTTCAGTAAGGTCATTCGGTCCGGTTCCCATGAGGAATCCATTCGTATGGTGGCGGAAGGACAGGCTGACGCCAGCGCCATTGACAGCCTGATTTTGGATTATGATCGTCAGCTTTTCGACAAATACGCCAGCCAGGTGCGCATCATTAAAACCCTTGGCCCTGCCGGGGCTCCACCGTTTGTTCAGTCAACTAAAAGAGACAGAATCGGTTTTGAAAAACTCCAATCCATCTTCCTGGAAATGCATAAAGATCCAAAGGGAAAAAAAATCCTGGACAAGGCCCTGGTCGCTCGTTTTGAGAAAGTTGTAGACGAGGACTACAACAGCATCAGGGAAATGCAGCAAGCTGCAATAACAGCCAATTTCCTTGAAATAAGAAAAAAGAATTCACTTGGCATTATTCACAAAGAGTAAAAGAGGCAAAGAGAAA